>DOEL01000051.1:0-10530 GCA_003533095.1 Methylophilaceae bacterium
ATTGACTTAAAGGCTTGAAACTTTCCAGATTGATGTGTTTTGGCCTCAATAAAGATATTGATGTGCTTATTTGTTAAATATTGGGCGAGCTCTAAAAGCTGAGATTCAATGTCAGAAGACTCGCTTTCGCTCGCATATTTTCCGATAATTGCGACTGATTTAAAGAGACTTTCCATAGTTGAATTAAAGCATACTTAAGACTTAAGAATATATAGCAATTTAACAAAGAAAAACTTAGTATATATGCATTCATTTTCAAAAGTGCAGCGTGTTAGAATGGCTTATTACACCCTTGAAAATTAGGCTTTACGGAGTATTTTAAAGCATATCGATTTATATGAATAATTCTATTTCAGCATGCTAGATAAGCGCGCCCAAATTCTTCTAAAAACCCTCATTGAACAACACATAAGTGATGGGCAACCTGTGGGATCTAGAACTCTCTCTAAGTCATCCGGTCTTGATTTAAGTCCAGCTTCTATTCGAAATACGATGAAAGATCTTGAAGATTTGGGTTTTATCACTAGCCCTCATACTTCCGCAGGAAGAATTCCCACGCAGTTAGGTTATAGGCTTTTTGTAGACTCTCTTCTGACCGTCAAGCCTTTGGATGATAAAGTTGTTACCTCATTAAAAAACCAAATGAATATTGGTGACAATAAAAAGATTATTAATAATGCCGCGGACATCTTATCGACGCTGACACATTTTGCCGGTGTGGTTCTAATTCCTAAAGCAAAAAAAACAACTTTTAAACATTTAGAATTTATTGGTTTATCTGAGAAAAAAATTCTTGTCATTATCGTCACAAATGACGGCAATGTTCAAAACAGAATTGTGATGACGGAAAAACATTACACCCATGACGATTTAATTGAAGCTGCAAATTATTTTAATCATAACTTTAGTGGGAACACTTTTGCAAAAGTGAAAGATACGCTCGTAGATGAATTATCTAAAATGCATGCTGATATGATTAAACTTATGACAGCAGCTATCGAAGTGGGTAATGACGTTATTTCTCCGGAAAATGAATCTATAGTCATCACTGGACAAAGTAACCTTATTCAATCTGAAGAGCTCGCAAAAAATATTTCAAGCCTAAGAAAAATTTTTGAAGTATTTGAAAAGCGAACAGCGCTTATGAAGCTTCTCGATAAAAGTCAGCTGGCGGAAGGCATTCAAATCTTTATAGGCAATGAATCAGGCTACTCATCTTTAGATGAATGTAGTCTTATTACCTCTCCTTATGAAACGGATGGCGAAATTGTAGGTACCCTCGGTGTGATTGGACCTACCCGAATGGCTTATGAGAGAGTCATTCCTATTGTTGATATCACCGCAAAACTTCTATCTAACGCATTGAGTCAACATTAAATGAATTACTTTTTAAAGGAACCATCATATCAACATGGCGATGCACCGAAAATTGGGGTCATTCTAGCAAATTTAGGTACGCCAGATTCTCTTAGCACTCATGCCGTAAGAAAATACTTACAGCAATTTCTCATGGACCGAAGAGTCGTCGAAGTACCTCGATTTATTTGGTGTTGGATACTTCATTTTATTATCTTGGTTTTTAGGCCAGGAAGCTCAGCAAAAAAATATGCGAAAGTTTGGACTAAAAAAGGCTCACCACTTTTAGTGAATGCTACAAATCAAACAATAGCTTTGACTACAAAAATTAAAAAAGCAGTTTCTCAACCCATTGAAGTGGAATTGGCAATGTCTTATGGTAATCCTTCAATGAAAAGTGCAGTACTCAAACTAAAAGAAAAAAATTGCACCAAGATTCTTTTGTTTCCACTCTATCCTCAGTATGCAGCATCATCAAGTGCATCGGCGATGGATGCATTATGGCGTGTTCTTCTTAAAACAAGGAATGTCCCTGCAATAAGAACTGTAAGAAATTATCACGACCACCCTCTTTATATTAATGCGCTTAAATTATCCGTGCTGCAATTCTGGAAAAAAAATGGAAGGCCTTCAAAATTAGTCATGAGCTTTCATGGCATTCCAAAAAAATCACTCATGCAAGGTGATCCTTATCATTGTGAATGCTATAAAACTGCCCGCTTGCTTGCTGAAGCTTTAAAGTTAAAAGAGAGTGAATATATAGTATCTTTTCAATCACGCTTTGGCAGAGCTGAATGGCTAAAACCCTATTACGCTGAAGTGATGGCTGATTTGGGTAAAAAGAAAGAAAAAAATGTACATGTTATTTGCCCTGGATTCTCAAGTGACTGCTTAGAAACATTGGAAGAAATCAATATTGAGGGTAGACATATTTTCTTAAGTCATGGCGGCAAAAACTTTAGCTATATTCCAGCACTTAATGATAATCAAGAATGGATTAAGGCGATGCAAGGTATAATCCTAGAAAATTTACAAGGTTGGATTGATAAGGGCTGGACACCTAAAAAAGAAGCTCAGAACTCAGCCATCACTAAAAAAAGAGCTCTGCTTCTAGAAAAAAAGCAGTCTTAATTATTTAAAGACAATATCGCATATGATAATACTGACTGGTGGTGCTGGCATGATTGGAAGTATCATTGCTTGGCATCTCAATACCATCCTTGACCGAAAAGATATCATCATCGTAGATGATATCCAACACCCGGATCAATGGAATAATTTAAGTAAACGAACATATATCGATTATCTTGATAAAGATGATCTTTTCCCATGGCTTGAAAAAAAACAAAATATTGAAGCCATTATTCATATGGGTGCAATTAGCGCTACAACTGAAACTGATTTCAACAAACTCTTAAATCATAATATTCGTTACAGCCAAAATTTATGGCGTTATGCAAGTGAACATCAAATTCCTTTTCTTTACGCAAGCTCTGCGGCTACCTATGGGAGTGGTGAATTTGGTTATGATGATAACGAATCTGAGCTTAATAAACTAAGGCCACTTAACGCTTACGGTTACTCAAAACAATTTTTTGATCAATGGGCGGTTAGCCAAGTGCTCTTAAAAGAAAAAACACCACCACATTGGTGTGGATTTAAATTCTTTAATGTGTATGGTCCAAACGAATACCATAAAAATAGAATGGCGAGCGTAGTATTTCATTCATTTAACCAACTTAAAAAAGAAGGCGAGATAAGGCTTTTTAAAAGTGATCGTCCGGACTATCAAGATGGTATGCAATTACGAGATTTTGTTTATGTCAAAGACGCAGCAGCAGCTGTCTTACATTTTTTAAGCCACAAAGATCATTCAGGTATTTATAATGTAGGCACGGGAAAAGCATCTAGCTTTAAGGCGCTAGCAGAATCGCTCATTAATAGTGTAGAGGGTAATCACAAAGCAATTAAATATATTGATATGCCAAATGATCTTAAAGGAAAATACCAATATTTTACTGAAGCAAATATTAAGAAACTAAAAGACGCTGGATATACAAAACCATTTTTAACAATTGAAGAAGGCGTTAAAGATTACGCAACTAATTACTTAACAAAAAGTGATGCATACGCATGAGTGAAAATATAAAACGAATAGAATCTATTTTTAAAAGTCATCTTGATACGATTCATAAATTATCTTCTGTTATTCATGTTGTAAATGAAGTAGCAGAGACTATAAAAAAGACACTTCATACCGGAGGCAAAGTATTGATTTTTGGTAATGGTGGCAGTGCATCCGATAGTCAGCATATTGCAGCAGAAATTGTGGGTCGCTTTGTTAAAGAAAGAAAAGGATTGCCTGCCATTGCATTGACAACAGATACCTCAATACTTACAGCGGTTGGTAATGATTATGGGTTTGAACACATTTTCGCAAGACAAGTTGAAGCTCTGTGTTTAAAAGATGATGTAGTAATTGGTATCTCTACATCTGGTAATAGTAAAAATGTAGTGAAAGGTTTAGAAAAAGCAAATGCACTGGGTGCAATTACTGTTGGATTAACAGGTGGTGATGGTGGCCTCATTAAGAAAATATCGAAGCATAGTATCGTCGTAGAATCGAATGAAACAGCGAGAATTCAAGAAGCACATATCTTAATTGGGCATACACTTTGCGAACTCATTGATGAAAGTCTCTAACAGATGACTGATATCGATATCATTAAAAATAAATTCAATGCGCGTAATCAATGGGCCTTAGTCATTGGCGACTTAATGTTAGATCGCTATTTAATCGGCAATGTATCAAGAATTTCTCCTGAAGCACCTGTCCCCGTCGTAAGACTTAAAGAGTCATTTGAACGTATTGGAGGGTCAGGCAATGTGGCTGCGAATCTATCACTCTTAGGCATTAAAACCATACTCGCTGGCCAAATTGGCAACGATATCGATGGAAAAAAATTACTCGAGATTCTTAAAAAAAATCATATTGGCGTCGATGGTATCATTAAAGACAAAAATCCTACGACAACAAAAACACGTATTATTGGTGAACATCAACAAATGATGAGAATCGATCAGGAAGCTACTGCTGAACTTATCAACTCAAAAGCACTTACTCAAAAAATTACAACACTTCTTAATAAAAACCCAGCCATAGTCATATTGTCTGATTATGCGAAAGGTGTTTTAAGTGAGGGCTTATGTCAACACGTCATCAAGCACGCTAGAGCAAAAAAAATACCTGTGCTGGTTGATCCCAAGGGGATTCATTACGAAAAATATAAAAATGCGACTGCCATTACACCCAACAAAAAAGAAGCAATTGAGGCTTGCCATATTCATGTGACAAAAAATACTAATTTTTTAACCCCTCTTTTAAAATTAAAAAAATCGCTCAATTTACAATTTATAGCAATGACAAAAGGGGAAGACGGTATTGATTTAATTCAAGGTGATACGATTAAAAATTTACCTGCTATTAATCAACAGCAAGTATTTGATGTCTCAGGCGCCGGCGACACAGTTATCGCTACATTAGCGGCATGTATGATCGCAAAAATGCCGATTGAAACCTCGCTCAATATTGCTAATATTGCTGCTGGTATAGTCATTGGAAAATTAGGTACGATTCCAATTACACATGCAGACTTAGTGAAAACATTAAATGCACAACACTCAGATCAAGAGAAAAAAATTCACTCACTTGAAAGTCTTATGGAGCAAGTAGGTATTTGGAAAAAGCAGAAAAAGAAAATTGTATTTACAAATGGTTGCTTTGATATACTTCATGCAGGTCACGTGACTTATCTTGAAAAAGCAAAAAAATTAGGTGATGTTTTAATTCTCGCTTTAAATAGCGATTCATCTGTCACCAAACTAAAAGGTAAATCAAGACCTGTGATACACCAAGAGGATCGTGCAAGAGTTCTCTCAGCGCTTTCTTCTGTCGATGGCATTGTCATTTTTAGTGAAACAACGCCACTCCATTTAATAAAGAAAATTCAACCTGATGTTTTAGTAAAAGGTAGTGATTACAAAAAGAATCAAGTCGTAGGTCATCAAGAATTAAAAAAATGGAATGGTAAAGTTGAATTAGTTTCGATTGTTCCTGGAAGAAGCACTAGCGCTATCATTAAAAAAATATCTTAAGATTTTGAGCTCTCAAAAAATTCTGGTGATAGGACCGTCATGGCTAGGAGATATGGTCATGGCACAAAAACTTTTTAAAGTGATTAAAGATCATTATCCGAAAAGTAAGCTACATGTGGCTTCGCCTGCATGGACTATCCCCTTAGTTTCAAGAATGCCTGAAGTCGATCAACCGATTGCTTTGCCCTTTTCTCACGGTGAACTCAATCTAATTAAACGATACCAATTAGGAAAAAGCCTAAAAATAGAAGGTTACACAGAAGCTATCGTATTAACCAACTCGTTCAAATCAGCCCTCATTCCATTTTTTGCCAACATACCTAATCGGAGGGGATTTTTGGGCGAAATGCGCTTTGGTCTCATCAATGATCGGATTAAAAAAGATAAGAGTCTTTATCGCACTGTTGATCAATTCTTAGCCCTTGCCCCAAAGAATAAAAATGTTAGGCCAAGTTTATCCACTTACCTCATTTCAAAACCTAGTCAAGCTCGAAAACTTTTAAAAGGAAAAATAAAGTCATCGGATAAAATTTTGGCTATTGCCCCAGGAGCCGAATATGGTGAAGCTAAGCGCTGGCCCATCGAATACTTTGCTCAGGTTTCAAAGGTAGCTATCGAAAAAGGTTGGAAAGTGATTACTTTAGGGTCTACGCACGATCATGAGTTGGGAAAACTCATAGACAAGCTCACAAAAAATAAAGTCATTAACCTTATTGGCAAAACAAAGTTAGAAGAAGTCATTGATGTGATGAGTATATGCAATTCATTTTTAAGTAATGATTCAGGTCTGATGCATGTGGCTGCGAGTTTAAGAATTAAGCAGATAGCTATTTTTGGCTCTTCTGACCCCCAAAAAACACCCCCCTTAAGTCGCCATGCAAAAACAGTTTATCTTGGCTTATCATGTAGTCCATGTTTTGAAAGAACGTGTCCACTCCAACATACAAACTGCTTAAAGAATATTAAACCTGAAGAGATTATTCGAAGAGTAATTTAATGATTAAGGTCATCTAACTTACGATAAATCTCAATCTTATTTTCTGCGCAAAAACTTTTCCATTCTGAAAAATTAGTCCAATCACTTAAAAAAATAAAATCTAAATTATTTTTTTTAGCGACTTGAAAGTCGTATTTAGAATCACCAATGAATAATGCAGGTCTTTGTCCAGTGCGCTTTTTTAATTCACGAGAGACTATATCTTCTTTAGAATCAGGACTTCCAAAAATTCCTACATCAAAATACTTTAATAAATTTTTTCTTGTGAATAAACGGATAATCTCTTCTTGATCACCTCCAGAGACTATCATCCAATTAGAGTCTTTAGTTTTTTCCCTTAAGACATCAAGGCCTTGAGCGATTTCACAATTTTCTAAAAGTCTTTCAACCTCATAATTGAGTTGTTTTAAAAGATGATGCATCGATGCGTCATCTACTGTCTTATTAAGAATTTTTTCTAAAAAATAAGTAAATTTAATATTTCTAGATATGCCGGTATATTCAATATGATGATTTACTAACCTCATAGCATCTTCTTCAGATGCTCCGAACTCAAGGGCCGTTAATCGGTATGCTTCTATCTTAAGAAAATTTGAATTTAAGACAACACCATCACAATCAAATAAGATTGTCTTGTATTGAGAGATCGGAAGCATGAAATTGAATTAAGGGCGTTTGATCGCGCTTGCTTCTTTTGCTAATTTTGTAATTTCAACCCAGTTTTTATTTGCAACGAGATCTTTTGGTGTAAGCCATGTGCCTCCGCAAACTGGCACATTGGGTAAACTCAAAAATTCAGGAGCTGATTGAACGGTTACACCACCTGTTGGACAAAATTTAACATCTGAAAAAGGACCTGCAAATCCTTTTAAGAGATTAATACCGCCGACTGCAACTGCAGGAAAAAGTTTTAGAAAATAATATCCATCATTATTAGCCATCATCACTTCACTTCCAGTTGATACCCCTGGCAATAAAGGTAAGCCAATATCTAAACAATGCTTACCAATTTCTGAAGTGTAGCCTGGGCTCACTGCAAATTGACAGCCAATTGATTTTGCAGCTGAAGCATCTGCTTTTGTTCTTACAGTGCCTGCCCCTACAATCGCTTCTGGGAGCTGTTTAATAATTCGGTCCATTGCCTCAATAGCACATGAAGTTCTTAATGTAACTTCCAAAACTTTAATACCACCTTCAAGTAAAGCTTCTGCCATTGGAACAGCATCTTCCACTTTATCAATCACAATAACTGGAATCACTGGCCCGTAATTTGCTAAATCTAATGTCTTCATATAGTCCTTAAATAATTTATAACCAGGTGATCGCACCTTCTTCAGCTGAAATCACATTTTTTCTCATACCAGCGAATAATTCGCGTCCAATGTCGTGCGCATTATTATTTCTAAGTTGATCAGAAAGATTTTCATTTTCTCTTTCATACCATGTATCTTCATCGACCAATGCATTTAAAGTACCAACCATGGCATTTAAACGAATCATATCGCCATTACGAATTTTACTGATGGGTCCATTTGCAGAAGCTTCAGGGCTTAAATGAATTGCAGCTGGAATTTTACCGGAAGCGCCACTCATTCTCCCGTCGGTCACAATTGCTACTTTAAAACCTTTATTTTGAAGGACTGCTAGAGGGGGTGTTAGCTTGTGAAGCTCAGGCATTCCATTAGCTTTAGGTCCCTGGAATCTTACAACAGCAACAAAATCTTTTTCGAGTTCCCCTCGATCAAAGGCACTAAGAAGCTCTTCTTGGGTATCAAAAATAATTGCAGGCGCCTCAATAATGTACCGGTCTTGCGGTACTGCAGAAATTTTAATAACAGAACGACCGAGATTACCTTGTAAAAGTTTTAATCCACCTGATTGATTAAAAGGATTATCAGCAGTTCTGACAATTGTTTCATCGCCACTTTCTTTAGGTAAGTCTTTCCAAATAAGTTTGTTATTTTCTTTAGTAGGTTTTTTTGTGTATTCTTTTAATCCGCCTTCACTCACAGTCATGACTTCTGGATACATACAACCTGAATCGATAAGCTCACGAATCACAAATGCAGGACCGCCTGCAGTTTGAAATTCATTCACATCTGCTTTGCCATTTGGATAAACACTTGCTAATAGAGGAGTTGAGCTTGCGAGATCATGGAAATCACTCCAATCAATAATAATACCAGCAGCTCTTGCGATCGCTACCCAGTGAATAAGGTGGTTGGTAGATCCGCCTGTTGCTAATAATGCGACCATAGCATTCACAATTACTCGCTCATCTACTAATTTACCAATAGGTTTATTTTGTTTATTTTTGATAATACTCAAAAGAGCGCGGACAGATTCACGCGTGATTTCTTCTCTAATATCATCTCTAGGATGAATAAATGCTGCCCCTGGAACATGAAGCCCCATCGCTTCCATTAACATCTGATTACTATTGGCTGTACCATAAAATGTGCAAGTCCCTTCTCCATGATATGCAGCCGATTCAGAAGCTAAGAGCTCTTCTCGACCCACAAGGCCTTGTGCATACTTCTCTCGCACTTTAGATTTAGAAGTATTATCGATACCAGTAGACATAGGACCAGCCGGCACAAAAATTGTAGGTAGGTGGCCAAAATGAAGAGCACCAATTAATAAGCCAGGCACAATTTTGTCGCAAATACCTAACATAAGCGCGCCATCGAATACGTCATGTGAGAGTCCGATTGCAGTTGCCATTGCTATGGTATCTCGAGAAAATAAACTCAATTCCATACCGGGTTCACCCTGTGTAATGCCATCGCACATAGCAGGGACGCCACCTGCTACTTGAGCTGTTGCATCACCTTTATTGGCTTCATCACGAATAATGGATGGATAGTTTTCATAAGGCTTATGTGCTGAAAGCATATCGTTGTATGCGGAAACGATTGCGATGTTAGGTTTTTTTTCACTTACGATCTTTAGTTTGTCATTTTTCGGCAATGCTGCAATAGCATGAGCCACATTAGCGCAACCTAAACGATCCGCACCACGCTGTCTTTGCAACATAGCATCGATGCGAGCTAGGTATGCAATTCTCGTGGGCCTACTTTTTTCTTTGATTCTTTCAGTGATCTCTACTATGGAATGTTTCATTAAATTAATGTGTTGTCGTGAATAAATAAAAAATATTTCTATGACAGATTATCCTAGAAACACTCCGTAAGCGTCAAACGATTAAATAGGAATTAATCATATAAATCATTTATAGGCATTGATTTATATGAGAAAATTCTTTATATGATTCGCATACTTATCATTAAAACATCCTCACTCGGGGATATTATTCACTGCCTCCCTGTTGTCAACGATATTAAATATTTTGTTCCTGAAAGTTCAATTGATTGGTTAGTTGAAGAGTCTTTTGCAGATATTCCAAGGCTTCATCCTGAAATTAATTCGGTTATTACTATCTCTCTAAGGTCTTGGAAAAAAAACCTAAGAAAAAAAACATCATGGATGGGTCTTTATAAAGCCATCAAAACTATTCGTCATAATCACTACGATATTGTGATTGATTTTCAGGGGCTTTTAAAAAGCGCTTTTTTCACTTTATTTACACACGGTGATATTCATGGCTTTGATAAATCGTCCATTCGAGAGGCGGCTGCATCTTATTTCTACAAACATACGCATAGTGTCTCAAAGCAAATCCATGCGGTCGTGCGCAATAGAGAATTGGCATCTAAATGCTTTGAATACAATTTATTAGATCAATCTGCTCATTTTGGATTAGAAATACACAACATCAATAACTTTAATCTATCTGAACGTTACGTCGTTTTGATTCATGGTTCGAGTAAAAGAAGCAAACAGTGGCCTTTGGATTATTGGCAAAAAATTATCCAATTTTTTAATGTTTTAGGTCTAAGAGTTTTATTACCTTGGGGCAATCTTGAGGAATATCAAGTTTCTAAGGCACTTCGAAAAACATCAACCAATTGCCTAGTGCTACCTAAAATGAATATTAGTGATCTTGCAAATATTATATCGGG
>DOEL01000051.1:10902-21916 GCA_003533095.1 Methylophilaceae bacterium
TCTGTCAATTTAGGAGAAATTGGAGTCATTCCTTCCGTCGAATCAACTATTTCGCAAATTGAGGCAATTATTTAACTTTAATGCACTTGAAATTTAAGGTTTCATCCCCACATTTGATTTAATTCGCAATATTTTAAGTTTTAAAAGGCAAAATTATGAATGTAGAAGATAAAGAAAACTCATCTATTGATGATTCAAATAATAATCCAGATCAATCCCCTTCTAATAACCCGGAAGATCAAATAAAGCTTCTTGAAGAAAAATTAGCCGAAACTCAAGCACAAGTTCTCTATGTTAAAGCTGAAGGAGAAAATATAAGAAAACGTTCTTTCGAAGATATCGATAAAGCTAGAAAATTTGCACTAGAAAAATTTAGCGGTGAATTACTTTCTGTAAAAGATAGTCTCGATGCAGCCTTAACAGTTGAAAATGCGAATGTAGATAGTTACAAAAATGGTGTTGAGCTCACACAAAAACAACTCATTAATGTGTTTGAGAAGTTCGGTATCCATGAAATTAAGGCATTAGGTGAAAAATTTGATCCTAATCAACATCAAGCAATCAGCATGGTTGAATCAGAAGAAGAGCCAAATAAAATTTTAACTGTTCTTCAAAAAGGTTATCTGCTGAATGAAAGAGTCATAAGACCTGCTCTGGTAACTGTTTCAAAAACTAAAAATACATAAGCTCTTGAAATATTCAAGACTGTCCCAATTATAGGTATATCAATTTAAATGGATTTTTTAAGGAAAAAAAATGGCTAAAATTATCGGTATTGACTTAGGAACAACGAACTCCTGTGTGGCTGTTATGGAAGGCGGAAAGCCTAAAGTGATTGAAAATGCAGAGGGCGCTCGCACAACGCCTTCAATTATCGCTTATCAAGATGATGGTGAGATTCTAGTTGGTGCGCCCGCAAAAAGACAAGCAGTTACTAACCCAAAAAATACATTATTTGCTGTTAAGCGTTTAATTGGCCGCCGTTTTGAAGAAAAAGAGGTGCAAAAAGATATTAGTTTAATGCCATATGAAATTTCAAAAGCTGACAATGGTGATGCGTGGGTAAAAGTGCGTGACCAAAAAATGGCCCCTCCACAAATTTCAGCAGAAGTTTTAAGAAAAATGAAAAAAACTGCTGAAGATTACCTTGGTGAAGAAGTTACAGAAGCAGTTATCACTGTGCCTGCTTATTTTAATGATAGCCAACGTCAAGCTACTAAAGATGCAGGTCGAATTGCGGGTCTTGAGGTTAAACGTATTATTAACGAACCAACTGCCGCAGCACTTGCTTTTGGCCTTGATAAACAAGAAGGCGATCGAAAGATTGCTGTCTACGATTTAGGTGGCGGAACATTTGACGTATCAATTATTGAAATCTCAACGGTTGATGGTGAGCATCAATTTGAAGTGCTATCTACAAATGGAGATACTTTCTTAGGTGGTGAAGACTTTGATAATCGTCTGATTGATTTTTTAGCTGATGAATTTAAAAAAGAAAATGGTCTTGACTTAAGAAACGACCTACTTGCTAAGCAACGTCTAAAAGAAGCAGCTGAAAAAGCGAAGATTGAACTTTCAAGTAGCCAACAAACTGAAGTTAACTTGCCATACATTACCGCTGACGCAAGCGGTCCGAAACACCTTGTGGTAAAAATTACGCGTGCAAAGTTTGAATCTCTTGTAGATGATTTAATTGAAAGAACCATTGAACCATGTAAAGTTGCCATGAAAGATGCTGGCGTTTCTGGAACTGATATATCAGACATTATTCTTGTAGGCGGACAAAGTCGTATGCCAAAAGTGCAAGAAAAAGTAAAAGATATCTTTGGTAAAGAACCGAGAAAAGATGTAAATCCTGATGAAGCTGTTGCCGTGGGAGCAGCGATTCAAGGTGGCGTCCTTCAAGGTGACGTAAAAGATGTTTTACTTCTCGATGTTACACCATTAAGTTTAGGCATTGAAACACTTGGAAGTGTAATGACTAAACTTATTAAGAAAAATACAACCATACCTACTAAAGCATCTCAGGTATTCTCAACTGCTGAAGATAATCAAAATGCTGTGACGATTCATGTTCTCCAAGGTGAACGTGAAGTAGCTTCAGGCAATAAGAGTCTAGGTCAATTTAATTTAACTGATATACCTCCAGCACCAAGAGGTACCCCTCAAATTGAAGTGACCTTTGATATTGACGCTAATGGTATCTTGCATGTATCTGCTAAAGATAAAGCTACTGGTAAAGAAAATAAAATTACGATTAAAGCAAATAGTGGTCTCAGCGAAGAAGAAATTAAGAAAATGGAAGAAGACGCTGTGAAATATGCTGATGAAGATCGTAAAATTAGAGAGCTTGTAGATGTTAAAAACTCTGCAGATGGCATGATTCATTCAGTGAAAAAATCTATCACAGATCATGGAGATAAATTAGATGCATCAGAAAAAGAGAAAATTGAATCCGCTATAAAATCTTTAGAAGAATCCTTAAAATCTGATAATAAAGAAGAAATTGAGGCCAAAACAAAAGAGTTAATGGAAGCATCTCAGAAATTAGGCGAGAAAATTTATGCTGAACAGCAAGCGCAACAGCCTAATACTGGTGGCACACCTCAACAAGAAGAAAAAACAGTTGATGCTGAAGTAGTTGATGCGGAATTTGAAGAAGTGAAGCAAGACAAAAAAGACAAATAACCTATAACCACCTAAACAACATCAGTTTTTCTGATGTTGTTTTGTTTTTTTGAAAAAATATCATGGCGACCAAAAAAGATTATTACGAGACTCTTGGTGTATCTCGTGACGCTTCAGAAGACGAAATAAAAAAAGCTTATCGCAAACTTGCGATGAAATTTCACCCTGATCGCAATCCTGACAATCCAAAAGCCGAAGAAAATTTTAAAGAAGCCAAAGAGGCTTATGAAATACTTTCAGATTCACAAAAGAGAGCAAGTTATGATCAGTATGGTCATGCAGGTGTAGATCCAAGTATGGGCGGACATGGTTCTGCTGGATTTTCAGACTTCAATGATGCTTTTGGTGACATTTTTGGCGATATTTTCGGTGGTGGTCGAGGTGGCCAGAAATCTAATGTTTATCGAGGTGCTGATCTTCGCTATAACATGGAAATTAGCCTTGAAGACGCTGCAAAAGGCACTGAAACAAAAATTCGTATTCCTGTCATGACATCTTGTGAGCCTTGTAAAGGTACTGGGGCTAAACCTGGCACACAACCAGTCTCATGTGATACTTGTCATGGTCATGGTCAAGTTAGAATGCAGCAAGGATTTTTTTCTGTTCAACAAACTTGTCCTAAATGTCATGGCACAGGAAAAATTATCAAGGAGCCATGTTCAACCTGTCATGGAGCGAGTCGTGTTAAACAAAATAAAACACTTTCCGTTAAGATTCCTGCTGGTGTAGATGAAGGTGATCGCATTCGCCTATCTGGTGAAGGTGAATCAGGTATTAATGGTGGGCCTCCAGGTGATCTTTATGTTGTAGTTCATTTAAAGAAACATGATTTATTCGAACGAGATGGCGGTAATTTACATTGTGAAATGCCTATTAGCTTTACCACTGCAGCTCTTGGTGGCGAAATAGAGGTGCCTACTCTGGATGGCCATGCCAAAATGAAAATACCTGCAGAAACACAAACAGGCGCAGTATTCAGATTAAAAGGAAAAGGCATTAAACCTTTAAGACAAAATTCACCTGGTGATCTTCATTGTCATGTTTCTGTGGAAACACCCGTAAAGCTTACAGAAAGACAAAAAGAATTATTACAAGAACTTGAAGAGATCAATCAATTGGATCGTGGAAAACACAGTCCAAAATCAAAAGGTTGGCTTGATAAAATGAAAGACTTGTTTGATTAGCTAAAAAGTTCCGGCTTGGATTAATTCAATCTTATATCCATCTGGATCTTCAATAAAAGCAATCACTGTTGTTCCATGTTGCATGGGACCGGCCTCACGAATCACTTTCCCACCTTTTGCTTTGATTAATGCGCAAGCTTTGTAAGCATCTTCAACTTCAATTGCAATATGTCCAAAAGCATTGCCTTTGTCATAACTTGTCACGTCCCAATTGTAAGTGAGCTCAATTACTGCATGATCTTTTTCATCACCAAAACCCACAAAAGCTAATGTAAATTTTCCATCAGGATATTCATGACGCCTTAATAATGTCATGCCTAAAACATTGGTATAAAAATTGATTGATTTTTCTAAATCAATGACACGAATCATAGTGTGAAGTACACGCATAACTAACTCACTTTATCTTTTTGAAGTTGATGATACTTAAACAAAAGTGCTTCTTTAGACTCAATAAATTGAGGATTAATTGGAATACAATCTACAGGACACACTTCTTGACATTGAGGCACATCAAAATGCCCAATGCATTCTGTGCATAACTCAGGATTGATTTCATAGATGTGAAGCCCTTGATAAATAGCATGGTTTGGGCACTCCGGTTCACATACATCACAGTTAATACATTCATCCGTAATCATTAAAGCCATGATTACCGTCCAGTTTTTTTCATAGCTTCTTTGACTACTGGGGATACGAACTGATCTATATTTCCGCCTAAAGAAGCAACCTCCCTAACTAAACTTGAAGATAAGAAAGTAAACTGCTCGGAAGGTGTTAAAAAAAGTGTTTCAACATTTGGATAAAGTTTGCGATTCATGCCCGCTAATTGAAATTCGTATTCAAAATCAGAAACGGCTCTTAAGCCTCGAATCACAACTTGTGCATTTTGCGATTCGACAAAATCCATTAAAAGCCCATTAAATCCAATTACTTCAATGTGTTTATGGCCATTGAATACAGCCTTCACCAAATCTACCCTCTTCTCAAGTGAAAAAAAACATTGTTTGCTTGAATTACCAGCCACAGCAACAATTACTTTATCAAAAATTTTAGTAGCGCGATGAGCAATATTCTCATGACCTAACGTAATAGGATCAAAAGTTCCAGGATATACAGCTATAGATAAGTTAGATTGACTCATTATTTTTTAATGCCACAAGATGATAAAAAACATTACCTGCTTTTCTTTTTTTAAAAACATTAAATTCATCATGTTCTTTCAAAGCAGACTCTGATTCAAAGTATATTAGCCCATCCTTGTTTAAATGGTTAGCTAATTGAGGAAATAATTTATCTTCCCAACCTTCGTCAAAAGGAGGATCACAGAAAATAATGTCAAACTTAGTATTATTTTCCTGAAGGAATATAAGTGCATCCATAAAATGAACTTGCGCTTTTTCTGCTTGAAGTAGTTTTTTATTTTCTTGGATCATTTTATAAACTTGGGGGGATTTTTCAACCATTACCACACTTAACGCGCCCCTAGAAAGAGATTCAAAACCAATGACGCCAGAACCCGAAAAGAGATCTAAACAAACCTTGCCAGTTAAATCTTGATCTAACCAATTAAATAGAGTCTCTCTTACTCTGCTAGGGGTTGGCCTCAGACTTGGGGCATCAACAAAAGAAATATTTTTTCTTTTCCATTGCCCGCCAATAATTTTGACTTGATTTTTAACTGTCTTCAAAAACTACTCTGCACCTACAATAATTGTAGTAAGTTTATTCGGATCAATTTTATTTTTAAATGCTGCTTTTATTTGATTTACTGTTACTTTATTAATCTCACTTACATAATTATCAATATAAGAAATTGGCAATTTATAAAAAGCAATCATACTTAGATAATCAACAATTTTTGCATTACTATCAAGTCTTAAAGGAAATCCGCCAACCAAATTTTGTTTTGCGGCTATAAGCTCTTTTTCATTTGGACCTTCATCGATAAATTTTTTAATAGTCGAATTTACAATGCTAAGCGCCTCATCAGCTTGTTCTTTTTTTGTTTGTAGTCCAATTTCAAGGGGGCCTTCAACATAAAGCGGCATAAAATAGCTATAGACACTATAAACCAAACCTTTTTTTTCTCTAACCTCTTCAGTAAGTCTAGAAACAAAACCGCCGCCGCCTAAAATATAATTTCCAACATATAAAGGAAAATAATCTTTTTCTCCACGTTTTAATGCTGGCATACCCATTAATATATGAGCCTGCTTTGCAGGATGCTGTATTTTTTTAACTCCTACATAATTTTGAGCTGTCACAGAAGCTATATTGTGTTTTGTATTTCCCTGAGGAAGTCCTTGGCTAATAGACTCACTTATTTTTTTAGCTTCATCAGCGCTAACATCTCCAACAATTACAATTGACGATTCAAATGATGAATAATAATTTTTATAAAATTGTTTTAAATCAGCTTGATTTAACTTTTGCAAAGTATCTATATTTCCAGCCTCATTACGCCCATATGGATGATCTCCATAAATAGATTTCATGAATGCGAGATTAGCAATAGTTTCTGGTTGCGTCATTGATTGTTTGATACTTGCAATAATTCTATCTTTTTCTCTGTCTATCACTGGAACAGGAAAATCAGGTGCATGTATCACATATTTAAAAAGTGTAAGTGCTTTATCTCTTTGAGGAGCTGAGCTTAAAGTTCTTAATTTAAAGTAAGCTCGATCAAGATCCACGTCTCCGCCAATTGCAGCACCTATATCTGAAAATTGATTCGCTAATTTCTCTTCATTTATTCCACCTGCACCTAAATTCATAAGATGATGTGTTAAGTTTGCAAGGCCTTCTTTACCAATAGGATCTTGAGCGCTCCCTGCAAAAAAATTCACATTAACATCAAGTATAGGAAGGTCATGATTTTCTACAAAAAGAACCTTAGCTCCCTCTTTTGTCTCCCAAGTATTAATTTTTAATTCAGCAAAAGCATTTAACTGAAAACAGACAAACAAAAAAATTAGTTGAATAAGTTTAATGAACATGTGGGCGTCCCTTGGGGCTTGCATTTTGAGTCATCGGCTGTGGATCAAGAATGACTACCGATAAATTATCTCGAGTTAAATATTTTGTAGCTACATTTTTTATTTGCTCAGAAGTTACGCTATTAATTTTTTCAATATACCCATCGCTCAAATGGAAAGAATAGCCCATTGTTTCAAGTTGTCCGATTTCCATTGCCATACCAAACATAGAGTCTTTTTGATACACATCACTTGCAATAACCGTTGCTTTGACTCTGTCTAACTCCTCTTGTGTTACACCATCTTTTTTAATTTTTTCAATTTCTTGAAGTAAAGCATTTTCAAGATCAGAAATCTTTTTAAAATCATTTGGTGTGCCTTCTAACTCAAAGACGCTTATTCTTCCTCGGGAAGTTGAGTCATATCCAGCACTTACACTAATAGCCAAATGCTGATTTCTCACAATATTTTGATTTAATCTTGAAGAGCTATTACCAGCAAGAATATTCGATAATACTTCTAAAGCGTATGGCTCCCATGAGTTAGTATCGTTCTCATTTTGTCCATTCAAGGTTGGAACAGGATATCCCATTAAAAGATAAGATAATTCACTTGGTGCTTTAACGTATGACCTTCTCTCTCCGTTTTGCTTGGGCTCAACCTGAGGCTTTCTTTCAGGTATTTTTCTTGCAGGAATTTTTTCAAAATATTTCTTTGCAAGATTTAACACATCTTTTGCATAAATATCTCCTACAACTACTAAAGTTGCATTATTAGGCGCGTACCAATTCTTATACCATTCCCTTGCATCTTCAACCGTCATATTTTCAAGATCATTCATCCATCCAACCACGGGCCTACTATAGGGGTGAGATTTAAATAAAGTAGATTGAAATTCCTCTTTGACTTGCGAAGTTGGTTTATCTTCAGTTCTCCATCTTCGCTCTTCCATAACTACTTTTATTTCCTTTTCAAATTCTTCTTTAGAAAGGTTTAGATTCTGCATACGATCTGCTTCTAATTCAAATGAAAGCTCAAGCTTTGATTTTTCAAGCTGCTGAAAGTAGCAAGTGTAGTCTGCTCCCGTAAATGCATTCTCTTTACCGCCAGCCTTCGCAATAAGTCTAGAAAATTCTCCCGCTTTTATTTTCTTTGTGCCTTTAAACATCATATGTTCAAGAACGTGGGCCACACCCGTTTTACCATTCACTTCATCAAGACTCCCTGCGCGATACCAAACTTGTGAGACAACTACCGGAGAGCGATGATCTTCTCTTACGATAATTTTTAATCCATTGGAAAGCTTAAATTCTGTAGTTTGAGCTAAAAGTAAACTTGGAAACAACAACAAAAAAAGTAAAGTATTTTTTAACAACACGTCTCATCCTTAAGTAATTTAGCTATTATAATGAATATGACTTGTTCGTAGACTTTTCTTTATCTCATTAAGTTCTTAAAATTTTAAAAAATGTTTGAATTCCTAAAAAAAATTATAAAGAAGGACAGCCCAGAAAAAAAACCTGTGGCAAAAAAAGAAGTTACCAAAAAAGCTCCAGCATCGCCAAAGCAAAAAGCTGCTAAACCACCTAAAACATCAGACAAGAAAAAAACAGTAAAACCATTACAGTCTATTAAAGCCCCTCCCAAGGTCGCCGAAAAAAAACCTGTCGTATTACCCGAGAAAGAAGAAGCACCAAAAGAAGAAAAGAAAAGCGGTTTCTTTGGTTTTGCAGACAAAATAAAAAAGGGTCTTACTAAGACTAGAGAAAAATTAACTTCAGAACTAACTTCATTATTTACAGGTAAAAAAATCGATGAGGCACTTTTTGAAGAGCTTGAAACAATACTGCTTACTTCTGATGTGGGGATTTCGGCTACAACATTCCTTCTAGATAGTATTAGAGTTTCTGTTAAAAAGAACAATATAGAAAATGCAGATGAGATTAAGGGTTTGCTTAAAGAAAAATTAACTGAACTATTAACCCCTATTGAAAATCCTCTGATATTAAAGGGGACTAATCCTTATGTCATTATGGTTGTTGGAGTTAATGGCGCAGGAAAGACAACCACAATTGGAAAACTTACAAAAATATTCCTTGATGAAAATAAATCAGTGTTAATTGCAGCGGGTGACACATTCAGGGCAGCAGCGACTGAGCAACTCCAAGTATGGGGAGAAAGGAATAATGTTCATGTCGTTTCACAAGCCTCCGGCGATCCAAGTGCAGTTATTTTTGATGCTATTAACTCTGCAAAAGCAAAGAATATAGATATTGTAATTGCTGATACTGCAGGTAGATTGCCCACACAAAAACATTTAATTGATGAAATTACAAAAGTTAAACGCGTGATTAAGAAATGTCATGAGGAAGCGCCTCATGAAATTCTTCTCGTTTTAGATGCAAATACTGGACAAAATGCCATTAGCCAACTCAAAATATTTAATGAAGCATTGGGCATTACTGGTCTAGCCTTAACTAAACTTGATGGTACAGCTAAAGGTGGTGTTATTGCAGCGATCGCAAAAGAGCAACCTACTCCATTACGGTACATTGGTGTTGGTGAATCTATAGATGATTTGAAAGTTTTTAATGCGAAAGAATATGTCGATGCACTCTTTTAAAATTGGTTTTTATGAATGATTAAATTTGATCAAGTCTATAAAAGATATCCCGGAAATTTGGAGGCACTTCAAAACATTACCTTTGAAATCAATACCGGTGAACTTATTTTTGTAACAGGTCCTTCAGGTGCAGGAAAATCAACTTTATTAAAATTAATTGCAGCTATTGAACCTCCTACACATGGAACAATTATTTTTGAAAATCAAAATTTAGGTCAAATTAAAAGTGATGCTATTCCTTACGTTAGGAGAAAATTTGGTTTGGTTTTTCAAGATCATAAACTTTTATATGATCGAAATTGCTTTGAAAATATAGCACTGCCTTTAGAGATTAATGGGGTGAACATAGCTGATATTAAAGGCCGTGTTCGTGCGGCTTTAGATAAAGTAGGCTTACTTAATCGAGAAAAATCAATGCCCATTAGCTTGTCAGGTGGGGAACAGCAACGCCTCGCAATTGCAAGAGCTATTGCTTGTAGGCCCTCTATTTTGCTCGCAGATGAGCCAACAGGAAATTTGGATAAAAAATATGCAGATGAAATCATGAATCTTTTTTATAGCTTTCAAGAACTGGGTGTTACTGTCATTGTTGCAACACATGAAATGCCAACCACCTCCAAAAAACATAAACAACTCTATTTACAAGAAGGCAATTTAACAAAGATTACTGAGCAATAGATGGATTACTTTACCTCACATTATCATATGTTTCTTAAAGCGCTTCAGCGAAGCCACGCATCAATGCTTTCTACATTGATGATGTTTTTAGTTATAGGCATTACATTTATTTTGCCAAGCATTTCTTTTCTTGTAGTTCAAAATTTAAAATCGATTTCTGAAACTATTCAGCATGAATCTCAAATCAGCGTTTTTCTTAAAAAAGAAATTCCAGTAGATGTTAAAAATAAAATAGAAAAAGAATTAAAAAGTCGAAGTGAGATTAATAGTTTTCATTTTGTAAAGAAAGAAGAGGCTTGGCCTAAACTTCAAAAATCTATGGGTTTTAATGATTCAAATAACGGACTATCCGAAAATCCATTGCCTGATGCATTCTTCATTTCCCCAAACACCATCAATCCAAATCAAGTTGCAGACTTAAAATCTTTTCTGGATAAACTCGACGGCGTAGATCAAGTCGTTGTTGATACAGGTTGGGTTAAGAAATTAAATTCAATACTGCATTTAGCAAACAAAGCCATTCTTTTGGCTTCAATTTTACTAACGTCTATGCTGGTCGTAGTGATTGGAAATACTATTCGACTTCAAATGACCTCTCATCATGAAGAGATTGAGCTTAGCAAATTAATCGGGGCTACAAATCAATTCCTAAGAAGGCCTTTTTTATATAGTGGGTTTATTTACGGCCTGGGAGGTGGGCTAACGGCTGCTATTGCACTCAAATTAATTGTTATATTTTTAAATCAAACCATCGTTGAAGTTGAAGCTCTCTACGGAGCCCAATTCGTTATTATTGATCTTAGTTTGTTACAGTATTTATCCATCATAGGAAGTTCAATCCTGATCGCTATTACGGCATCCTT
>DOEL01000078.1 GCA_003533095.1 Methylophilaceae bacterium
CATGATCAATTTCAAGTAAGCCAAGTTGCAAGTGTTGTAGATGTACTTCAAACACCAGCCTTCTTGTGTAGACAAACTGATTTTATTTCAGCTGTTGCCACCTCAGGAAAACCTGTAAATATTAAGAAGGGTCAATTTTTAGCACCAGGTGATATGAAGCAAGTTGTCACAAAAGCTAAAGAAGCTAACGGCGGTCTCGATAACATTATGGTCTGTGAACGAGGTGCATCCTTTGGATACAACACACTGGTCTCAGACATGAGAAGTTTGTCTATTATGCGAGAAACAAATTGTCCTGTCGTATTTGATGCAACGCATTCAGTTCAACAGCCTGGTGGTCAAGGCGATAAGAGTGGAGGGCAAAGTGAATTTGTTCCTGTTCTTGCAAGAGCTGCTGTTGCGAGCGGTATCTCAGGTATTTTTATGGAAACACATCCTAATCCAAAAGAAGCTTTATCTGATGGCCCTAATGCATGGCCACTTAAAAAAATGAAAGCACTGCTTGAAGTGTTGGCTGAAATTGATCGGTCAGTTAAAAAAGCGGGTTTCATCGAGATGTCTTAAACAATTAACCGTAAACGAAGGAAAAAGAATGAGTTTTGTGAAACAAATTATTGCTCGAGAAGTTATTGATTCAAGAGGAAATCCCACTATAGAAGCTGATGTTTTATTAGATTCTGGTGTGATGGGAAGAGCAATGGTGCCATCAGGTGCTTCCACAGGAAGTAAAGAAGCGATCGAGCTCCGTGATGGCGATGCAAAACGTTATTTTGGTAAAGGTGTTTTAAATGCAGTAAAGCATGTGAACACTGAAATTGCTAAAGCGGTAGTTGGTCTTGATGTAGATGATCAAACATTGATTGATCAAACCATGATTGAATTAGACGGCACAGAAAATAAGGGCCGTTTAGGCGCTAATGCCATTCTCGCCGTATCTATGGCCTCAGCAGTTGCTGCAGCAAAAAATTCTAATTTACCTCTTTATCGTTATCTCGGTGGCTCAGGTTCAATGCAATTACCGACACCCATGATGAATGTCATCAATGGGGGTGCGCATGCAGATAATAGTGTGGATATGCAAGAGTTTATGATTATTCCTGCTGGACGACCTACATTTAGAGAAGCGATGCGATGCGGTGCAGAAGTTTTTCAAGCACTCAAAAAAACATTAAGTAAAAAAGGATTTTCAACAACTGTAGGTGACGAAGGAGGTTTTGCACCGAACCTCCCATCTAATGAATCAGCTATACAAATGATTATGGAAGCGATCTCTCAGGCTGGATATGAGCCAGGCCGTGATGTTTATCTTGGCCTTGATTGTGCAAGTACAGAATTTTATAAAGATGGTAAATATCATCTCGCCTCAGAAAATCTATCTTTATCAAGCGAACAATTTACAGATTATCTAGCAACATGGTGTGATAAATACCCAATTATTAGTATTGAAGATGGTATGGCTGAATTTGATTGGGATGGTTGGCATGTGTTAACGCAAAGATTAGGTAAGCATATTCAACTTGTAGGCGATGATCTTTTTGTAACAAACCCTAAAATTCTAGATGAAGGTATTAAACGTAAAGTTGCTAATTCTGTTTTAATTAAAGTGAATCAAATTGGAACACTCACTGAAACCTTTGAGACGATTGCAATGGCTAAAAAAGCAAAATATACCGCTGTCATTTCTCATCGTTCAGGAGAAACGGAAGATACAACAATTGCAGATTTAGCAGTTGCTACAAATGCGTTACAAATTAAGACAGGATCGCTTTCAAGATCAGAGCGTATTGCAAAATATAATCAACTGCTTCGTATAGAAGAGGAGCTGGGAACAGCCTCATCTTACGCCGGGCTTTCTTGTTTTTATCAATTGAATAAATAACATCACATGAAATCCTTAACTGCTATTTTTGTAGTCTTAGTAGTGTTATTGCAATACCCATTATGGTTTGGTAAAGGTAGTTGGTTTCGCGTATGGAATTTGAATCATCAAATTGAAGTGCAGAAAAAAACAAATACGGATAATCAGATCAGAAATAATGTATTGAATGCTGAAGTAACTGATCTCAAACAGGGCTTCTCAGCCATTGAGGAGAGGGCGCGTAATGAACTTGGCATGATTAAGCAAGATGAAATTTTCTTCCAGGTAACAAATCATGAAAAGGATAAGAAAGATAACGAGATTCCCAGTAGCTCACCATCCAACCACTAATCAAATCTTTTTTGGTCCTCTGAGAAAATTTCAATCAATTCATTTTTAATAAAAAGTGCTTCATGCGCTTGATCGACTCTTAACTCAATCAGTAAATTTGTTTTTTCATTATTGTCCTTGGCTGATCTTACAAGCTGACCTATGTCTTCACCATTTCTACTTAAGATTTTATCTCCAGGGATAAAATCGCTTGCTGATTTAACAAAAGCACGATACATCCGTCTTTTAACTTTTCCTAAGTAGTGTGTTCGTGCAACAATTTCCTGCCCTGTATAACACCCTTTTTTAAAATTAATACCCTCGATTAAATCCATATTTAAAGACTGAGGAATAAATGCTTCTTGAGTCGTGGGGTAAATATCAGGTATACCATCTAGGATATTTAAATTATTCCAATCATCAACACTCATGGTTGAATATTTAGCAAAATTAAGCTTTATAAATTCACTCACTTTGAAAGCTTCACCCATCAGTTGATATCGCTCACCATCTTGTCCTAAGCGCATAATTATTAGGTCATGGTATTGAACAATATCTAGGTGATTTTTCGGGATTTTAATATCACGCTCAATAAGTGCTTGAGAGCCCACAAAACCAATTGATATAAACGTTTCTTCAAGTAAATTTAATGAAACTTTTGCACGAAGAACGTACATCTTAAGTTTTTTAAGTATGGATTCTTTGATGGAACTGTCTAATTGTATGTGAATTGCATCATAAGCTGCATAGCACAGCATAAAAGCTAATAATCTACCTTTTGGATTACAAAAGCCAGCATAAAGAGCCTTACTTTGTGATATCAGATTAATATCTTGTGTGAGTTGCCCTTGCAAGAATTGAATTCGATCATCACCTTCGACTTTTATCGTCGAAGTTTTATCAAGAACAATAAATTTATTTTCTTCGCTTGATGACATATTGCTTTATTTGTTTTATCGAAATAAATCGAAGACTAAAAATAATACCCGCAAGAGAGGCAAAAAACCATTTGAGATGGAAGTCTGCTTTATCTTGCCAAGCAGGCTTCTGTTTTTTCATAGCACTTAGTATATTTAATACTGAATCGCCCCTTACATAAATCCCATTAATTTGTTTTGTAATATCTTTTAAGTAAGCCTCATCTAATTTAGACATATAGCGATCACTTTCACCACCTGCTACGTGATCATCTCGCGTACCAATATTTGCTTCTGAAATTTGTGCGATACCTGGTTGCAAAGCAAAGCTTTCATTTGACCAATAGCCAATAAGTTGATTTTTACCATCTAATTTTGGAATAGGAGCACCTTTAAAACTCCCAATACCTACAATCACCCAATCATTACCGCCTTGAAATTGAGAAAGATCTCTTGTATTAAATGCATGAAGCTTTGGGGCTTCTTCACCATCAGTTAAATAAACGACTTGAGAATTTTCTGGAAAGCTTCTAATTAAACGCGCTAAATTAAAAAAAGATTCTCGAATGCGAGAGTTTCCTGACCAACCTGAACGCCAATCTAAATGGTCAATTGTATCTTCAAT
>DOEL01000021.1:0-755 GCA_003533095.1 Methylophilaceae bacterium
TTTTTGCAATAAATAAAATAAGAAAATCATGATCACAATAACCATACTAAGAGAAGTGAAATATCCAACACCTTGTTTTAATAGCCAACTTAATAAAGGCAAGATGGGTAGTACGGGGAATACATAGATAAAATTTTCTTGAGCAAGTTTGGCAATTTTTTCAGTATCTCGACTTTCAAACCACACCATGGTGTATGCGGTAAATGAGATGATGGGTAGTGCTAATAGAAGAGCGGCTAATTTCGTATCTTTTTTACTTAATTCTGTGACACATACGATGACTAAGACTGCGACAAGAATTTTAATAAAATAGGCCATAGTGATTAATATACGATCTGCATATTGGGTTTTTCAGGGATCTTAGGTAGAAAAGACGCTTCATTCGCCTGGATTCTTTTAGTACTCCATAATACGGCCATCGCATCTAAAATATCGTTATCCATCACATCTTTTCTTGGATAAAGATTTCTTATGGACTCGAAATCAAAAGATTCAAAATGTCTTCTTAATAAAGCGTTTCTTATTTCAAATCCTTCCTTACTTTTTTTGCTTTCAAGAATGACTTCCTCATGATTCATAGCTCTAAAGCTTAGTTCGGGATGGATTTCATAAAGATTAATATGTGCGTCGTGAATTATAGTTTGAACATCTTTAATTTTTGGAAATAAATACCAAGACTGGAGTGACATAGATTTTCCAAAAAGTCGTTTAGAAACATAGGATGCTCTTTCATAATTGGGTTGTTCAAGCATTTC
>DOEL01000021.1:1119-2233 GCA_003533095.1 Methylophilaceae bacterium
GGAATAAAATCAGATAAGACCACAGGCATATCTATCCCTATAATTAGATGTGCCTCATCATTAAAAAAATCTTTTAGATGATTGAGCGTTGAAAAAATCGATGACTGAATGGTGTCATCAGGATTTTGCCAGACTGAAAACCAGCCTCGCTTACAACCATCGATACCAATAATTTGTGACAATTAATGAACCTTACAATAATTAAGCTTATTAAAACGCCAATAAGCAAAGAGCTTGTAGAGTATTTTGCATAAAGGTGAGATTAGAGGAAGATTCACTAAGATACTTAACCAACGCCAACCTTTAAGCTCTCTCCAAATTAAAGAAAAAGCGTCCATACCCTTATATATTCTTTGTTTCTCATCAATCGCGTGAAGGCTTAACAATGCTTCATTTTGTGAAATATTAAAGCGTTTAAGTAACGCATTATTTTCATGAATGTTAAGCCACTGAAACTTTTTTTTAGGACTTATTGATTTATAGTAATGAATCTCTTTTTGACAAAGAGAACATGCATCATCGAAAAAAATTTTTATCATAAAATCTAAGCCTTAAAATAAAGAGAGGCTCCAAATCATTCAGGGTGAATTTGGAGCCACTCAGGCAATATTTAAAATAATTGCTTAAGTCATGGATTAATTTTTACTTTAAAAATTCAATTTTTTTAACTTAAGTTAATATACATTGGACTTATGGATACCTTTAGTCATGCATTGTGGGGTTATGGACTTTTTGGATACAAACGATATCCTTGGACTGCTATATTTTTTGGCGCTATGCCAGATCTTATTTCTTTTGGTCTTCTTTTATTAATTAATTTTTTCTCTGGTCATTGGTATCTAGGTAAACCATCACTCGAATCTATTCCCGCATGGCTATTTTTATCTTACTCGGTCGGACATAGCTTTATTGTAAGCCTACCCATTATCTACATTGTTTATCGTTTTAATCGAGCTTTTGCTATGGCCATGTTGGCTTGGCCTTTTCACATTGTTTTAGATTTTCCATTTCATTCAAAAGCATTCTTTGCAACCCCGATTTTTTGGCCTCTATCGGACTTTAAATTGGATGGAATACCTTGGACGCATTGGTACATTTGGTATCCAAATATCTT
>DOEL01000021.1:2590-3999 GCA_003533095.1 Methylophilaceae bacterium
TGAAACGCGAGATTTTTTCTTGGCTTTTAAGGTTTCAATTTGATAGCTATTACTTTACAATTGCCGAAAACTTAAGCTTAATCTGAATTAGAGGCAATTATCATGTCTGAAAAAAACAACATTGATAAGAAATTATCCACCATTAAAAATTTGCTCGCAAAGCAAAATTTGGTTGAAAACCTCATTCATAAGCAAGAAATGACTCGCCAAGATATTGTTCAATCTTTGGTCCAAAAACAAAATTCGTCCGAATTAGAAAAGCTTATTAAAAAACTTGAGATTCAAGAGGTGGCTCGTATTTTAGAGGCTTTATTGGATCAAGAGCGTATCGTGGTGTGGAATCATGTGGAGTCTGATCGTCGTGACGATGTGCTTTTAGAGGTGTCTGATGATATTCGTATGGACCTTGTATCTGACGAGACACCCAATAAAGAGCAAATTACTGTGATTCGCGTCTTTGATCTTTTTAAAGGCCGTTTACGTCAAATACCTATTTATAGTAGAAAAGATCTCGAAAAGGCAAAGCCGATTTGGGTAGATTTAGTCACCCCTGAAATTGAACAGCTCGAATGGGCGAGAGAAATTTTTGGGGCTCATATTCCAAATCCTAATGAACTTACAGATTTAGAGACGAGTGCGCGCTTTTATATTGAAGATAATGGTGAGATCCATCTTCACTCTAATTTCTTGCTTGATACGACTAAAGAATCTAAAAACGTCACAGTCGCTTTTGTTCTTAAAGACAAAATATTATTTACAGTCAGAAACGAAGAATTACCTGTATTTAGACTTCAGCGCTTAAGAGCGCGTGCAGAAGCGGGTTATGTATCTCAAGCTAAAGATGTTTTATTGGACTTGTATGCTGCAGATATTGAGTACTCTGCGAATGCACTTGAGGATGTTTATTCAAGATTAGAAAAAGTGGGTAAGCAAGTTGTGAAGTCTTATATGACGAATAGTCAGGCCGCGACTATTCTTTCTGATATTGCTATCGAGGAAGATTTGAATGGCAAGATCAGACGTAATGTGATGGATACTCGAAACGCATTATCATTTTTAATGCGATCAAAACTTTTATCCGTGAGCCAACATGAAGATGTTAAAGAAATTCTTCGAGACATTGATTCATTGGATGGCCATACTTCATTCTTATTTAATAAGATTAACTTCCAAATGGATGCAACTGTGGGTTTTCTAAATGTAAATCAAAATATTGATTTAAAGAGATTAACCATTATTAGTGTTGTCTTCATGCCCGTTAACATCATTGCTGGCATAGGGGGGATGTCTGAATTTAGTATGATGACGAATGGCATTCCATGGCAATTAGCCTATGGTTGTTTTATTCTCGTGATGATTGCGATTGGACTTCTCACATTCGTTGGATTGAGAACTTTTGAAAATAAGCG
>DOEL01000021.1:4309-4557 GCA_003533095.1 Methylophilaceae bacterium
TAAGATCAGAAAAATCTTTTGATAAATAACCCTGTGATTTAGATAACAGGGTTATTTAACTGGCATGCCGTCTTGGTATAGGGTTTTTGATTTAATGTCACCGTTCTTTTCATAGTAAATCTCGTAACCCTCTTTTTTACCTTCCTTAAAATTGGCTTCAGAACGTTTCGCTCCATTATCAAACCATTGAGTGAATGAGCCGTGCTCTTTACCGTCTTTATAATGGGCTTCTAATTTAAGCTGGCCAT
>DOEL01000045.1 GCA_003533095.1 Methylophilaceae bacterium
GCACTAAGACTTATTATCGAAAGAGAAATTGAAATTGAAAAATTTATCAGTCAAGAATATTGGACGATTCATTTAGATTCCATAAAATCTAAAAATAAATTTCAAGCCAAACTTATTCAGCTCGATAATAAGAAAGTTGAGCAATTTACAATTACCTCAAAAGAACAACATGAATCTATTGTTGGTAAATTACTTTTAGAGAGTGCTGGTAAAACAAGAGTGACTCGTGTTGAAAAGAAACAAAGGACACGCAATCCAGCCCCTCCTTTTACTACCTCAACACTTCAACAAGAGTCAGTTAGAAAACTTGGCTTCACTACAAGTCGTGCTATGAGAATTGCGCAGCAACTTTATGAAGGTATTGATATCGGGAGTGGCACCGTAGGTTTAATTACTTATATGAGAACTGATTCACTCACGCTCTCCAATGAAGCAATGAATCAAATTAGAGGTTATATTCAGTCTAATTTCGATGCAGATTACTTACCTAAAACACCCATTTTTTATAAGACGAAATCAAAAAATGCTCAAGAAGCACATGAAGCAATTCGACCAACCGATATAAGCCGAACACCCCAAAGTCTAGTTGGTAAACTATCTCCAGAGCAATTTAAGTTATATGAAATGATATGGAAGCGCTCTTTGGCAAGTCAAATGACACCAGCAAAATTTGATGCTGTAAGTGTAGATCTTGCTATTGGATCTGAAGCAAACTTATTTAGAGCTACTGGTCAAACGCTTGTATTTCCTGGGTTTATCGCAATTTATACTGAGAGCTTAGATGATGCTTCAAATGAGGATGAAGACTCTCTTAAGTTACCGCCAATTGAAACTGGTGAGATTCTTACAGTAGATAAAATCTATGGTGATCAACATTTCACAGAACCTCCACCAAGATACTCAGAAGCCAGCTTAGTAAAATCTCTAGAAGAATATGGTATCGGAAGGCCTTCTACTTATGCGAGTATTATTTCAACACTCCAAGATCGCGAATATGTCATTCTAGATAAAAAAAGATTTATGCCTACTGATGTTGGTCGTGTTGTTAATAAATTTCTAACTGAACATTTCACTCGTTATGTTGATTATGATTTTACTGCTGGTCTTGAGAGCTCTTTAGACGAAATTGCAGAAAATAATAAAGAGTGGGTGCCCCTTCTTAAAAACTTTTGGGATGATTTCAATAAAACAATTGCTGAAAAATCAAACATAGATCGCGCTGAAATTACACAAGAAGCAATTCATGAAGACTGCCCAAAATGCGGAAAGCCTTTGTTTTCCAGATTAGGTAGAAGAGGTAAATTTATTGGATGCTCTGGTTATCCTGACTGTGATTACACAAGAAATGTTAATGGTGATTCAAGCACTCCAAATGAACCTGTGCTTGTTTGCAAAGATCCTGAAACTGGAAAAGATGTTCTATTGTTAGTCGGCCCCTATGGACCTTATCTTCAAGTTGGCGTTCAAGATGAAGATAGCAAAAAGAAACCTAAGCGCGTAAGTGTTCCTAAAGAAATATCATTAAGTGATCTCAATGAGGATATGGCATTAAATCTTCTAACACTTCCTAAAGAACTAGGTCTTCACCCAGACACAGGGAAAAAGGTGATTGTTAATATTGGGCGTTTTGGGCCTTACGTAAATTATGATGGAAAATTTAAATCTATTCCAAGGTCAGAATCTATTTTCGATATAACGCTCGAACGAGGCCTTGAGCTTATTGCAGAGGCTATAGCTAAAAATGCACCTCTTAGAACGCTCGGTAATGATCCCGAAACAAATCTCTCGGTTGAAATTTTTAATGGTCGCTATGGTACTTATCTGCAAAAAGGATCGACCAAAGTCACTCTCCCAAAAGATCAAGATATTGAAAAAATTACTTTCGAAGAGGCTCTAATTCTTATTAAAAATAAAGAAGCTTTAGGCAAAGGCAAAAAGAAAACGGCGGTTAAAAAAACAACTACCAAGAAATCATCTGAGAAAAAAGTGGCTACAAAAAAGCCGGCAGCAAAAAAGAAAGCCAGTAAACCTAAAGAAGTTTAGCTATTTTGTTTAAATTGATTTGAATAAGAAATTGAAGAAGTTTTTTCAATCCATTTTCGAATTCTATTTGCGTCCGCAATTCGAGTAGCGCTTCCATAAGATTTAAGCAATACAATAATCATAGGCTGTCCACTAATCATGGCTTGCATCACAAGGCATTTTCCAGCTTCTTGAATAAAACCAGTTTTTGATAACCCAATGACCCAATCACTTTTTCTCACTAATCCATTCGTATTATTAAAATTAACTGGAGCGCGATGGCCTTTAACATATGCCTCGTAAGAAGCTGTAGTTGTGATTTCTCGAATTTCAGGATATTGATAAGCAGCTTTTACCATCTTTACAAGATCTTCTGCTGTCGACATATTATGGTTATTGAGTCCTGTAGGATCTGCAAATTCACTTCGAGTCATATCAAGTTGAAGTGCTTTAATATTCATGGCATTTACAAAGCCAGTCTTTCCGGTAGGGTAATTTCTTCCTAACGCAGAAGCTGCGCGATTGTCAGATGCTATTAAAGCAATTTTAAGAAGCTCTGAGCGAGGTAATACTGTTCCAACAGGTAATTTTGAACTTGAATTTTTTAAAGTATCAACATCCTCATCGGTAATCGTGATTTCTTCATCCATTGGAAGCTTTGCATCTAAAGTGACCATAGCTGTCATAAGCTTAGTTACCGATGCAATGGAAGTTTGTGCATCTGTATCTTTAGCATATAAAACTTCGCCCGTATTTTGATTCACGATTAAAGCGTTTGAAGAAGCCACTCTTAATAAACCATCTTTATTAGTCCTACTGTCTGCTGCCGATATACGGGCTAATTCTGCTTTTGTAGGTTTTTTAGATCTTGATTGATTTGCTTCGACTGAGATTGAAGCCAAAAGAAAAAAGGAAGTTAAGCTTAGGATGAAAAAAAGTCTGATACGTTCTTTCACTCGTTAATCTCCTATTCATACTAAATTTACGCGATAATAAACAAAAAAATCATATTTGTCATTAACTTAATGTATTTAAAGATAAAATTGCTATCGAAAATATACTATGAGCACTCCTAATACACTTATTTATACCCCTGAGCACCTCTGGATTAAACCTATTGGTGAAAATATTTATGAAATTGGTATTACTGATTATGCGCAAAATCTTCTTGGTGATATCGTTTTTGTAGAATTACCTGTATTACAAAGTCAGATTTCAAAAAATATAGCTTTTGGTGTAGTTGAGTCAGTCAAAACTGCTTCTGACCTCATAGGCCCTCTTAATGGTGAAGTGATTGAAATTAATCCGAACATTCAAAAATCGCCAGAATTAATTAATGATAAACCTTATGAAAATTGGATTTGTAAAATATCGTCTCAAGATGATATGGAAAACAAAGAACTCTTTTTAGATGCTTCACGCTATGACGAACTTACTCGTTAATTATATTTCTTTTGTAGCATCAATTAAGTGAATTTCATATCCGCGATCACGATAAAACTTTAAACGATCTCTTGCTGTCTTTTTATCTTCTTCATTTAGAGAGACAATCTCAATAAGCTTTAAGTATCTTGAAAAAGAAGATGAAATTTCTGATTTTAAATTAATCATAAAATCATCACTCACGGATTTAAAATCCCAGGCAATATGGATAGGAGCCTTTTCTTGATTAGCTCCAATAATATGGGGCAAAAATGAAGTGGCTGAAGCTGTATAAAGAAAATCGCTTAATTCCTCTGCCTCTTTTAAATCATTCACTGCTATATATATTTTTCTTTTACGAAAAATTTCTCTTTCTAATATTTCATGAATTTTATTGAGTTTATCTTCTACATTAAAATAAAAATCTATATA
>DOEL01000020.1 GCA_003533095.1 Methylophilaceae bacterium
TTATCAGGTATTTGCCTATAACGACTCTCTTTGACTCTGTTTGAAATATCACTTATACGTTCAGTTGTAATAGGATGGGTTCTTAAAAAACTCGGGGCTGCACCCTCAGAAAAACGCGAGCCTTTTTGAAGAGTGCTGAAAAAAGAAACCATAGCTCGACCATCAAATCCAGCATCAGTCAAAATTTGAAATCCCACTCGATCTGCTTCTCTTTCATGATCTCTTGTGTAATCTAATTGTTTTTGAACGCCCATCGCTGAAGCTGCAGTCATAGTTCCAGCTGACAATTGAGGATTAGCTCTCGCTACAAGCAGTGCCAAAGCAATCCCCAGCACAGTTTTAATTGAATCATTTTTTTGCTGAGCGATCATTCTTGGCAAATGTCTTTGCGTAACGTGAGCAATTTCATGACCTAACACACTTGCAACTTCTGATTCATTATTTGATGCAAGAATAAGGCCGGTATGAACCCCAATCACACCTCCAATCATTGCAAAAGCATTTATGGAAGATTCATTAACCACAAAAAAATTAAATTGTTGTCTTTTATTTGGGCTATATGCAACCAACCTATCACCCAAGTTTTTAAGATAATCAATTACTTCAACATCTTGGACAATTTCAGGACTGACTGCGACTTCCTTTAAAATTTCTCTAGCGATAGCCTGTTCTTCTTTCGCAGAAATTATGAGCTGGGATGAATCTCCCAGATCAGGTAATTCATCTGCAAAAACAGTTAAACAGCAAAAAAAACTAATTAATAATGTAATTTTAAATTTCATCATTGGTATGATACCTAGATTAATAAACACTTACATCTAAGTCAGTAAAGATAAGCTAATAAATTTTATGAAAAAACTTACTCACATTAATCAAAAGGGTGATGCGCAACTTGTTGATATTACCGATAAAGCCATTACTCACAGAAAAGCAATCGCAGAAGGCTCAATAAAGATAAATAAGGAAACTTTAAAATTAATACAAGATAATTTAATTAAAAAAGGTGATGTTTTAAATACTGCAAGAATTGCAGGTATTCAAGCTGCAAAAAAAACATGGGAACTCATTCCTCTTTGTCACACAATAGCTTTATCTAAGATTGATATTAATTTTAATATTGATAAAAAAAATAACATCATTACATGTCAATCATCATGTGAATGTTTTGCACAAACAGGCCTTGAAATGGAGGCTCTCTCTGCGGTCAGCATCGCCCTCCTTACCATCTATGACATGTGTAAAGCAGTAGACCGTACCATGGTCATCTCAAATATCCACTTAGTGGAAAAGTCTGGAGGACGCTCTGGGCTTTATAAGCGAGGTGAGGGACTAAAAAAAACAAAGTCCAAAAAAGTTAAATAAAAGGATGCTTGTCCCAAATCTGTCCAAGTTTTAAAAAAACTTCTAATTATCTTCAGTGTAGGGGAAGCGAACGTGACCGTAGCGAACTATTAATATTGCTAGTGCAATAAGCAATATTGAGCCTGAAAGAGCAAACATCTTAAATGCATCAATTTCTTTAATATCAAGGACAAGAAAACGAGCTAAAGCAATGATACCAATATATAAAGGATAACGAACTGGAAGATTTCCCGATCCCAAATAATGATTTAACATTGACATCACTTCTAGATATAAGAAAAGCATCAGAAGATCGCCAACTGCAATTGTTCCGGCCTCCCAAACATGATTAATCTCTTGCATAACCGCAAAAATAGTTGAGACAGCAATAACAATTAAAACTGTTTGTCCTACTATTGTTAATCCATGCTGAGCTAGTTTGCTAAATTTGTTAGGTTTCATGATTTTTATCCTAAATAAAAATAATTAATTTCTAAAGTCTAAACATCAATTCATTTCTTCTTAGAAATGGTAGCGTCCAAGGTGGATTATATCGGGCTAATATTGGAGGCCCCTTTGGCTCTAAATTTCTTTTTTTCATTTCTTCGATAAGTTCATTCAGCATTTCAGCATATTTCTTATCTCGCACCAAACCAGAGAATGTAATAACCGCAAATTTTTCTGCAGGCACTTCAATTATTTTAACTTCCGAGTTATTAGGAATAGGGAGAGTCTCTTTTGAATATTGCTTTGGCATGTTAAAACTAATATACCAACCCCTTTCAGTTTCCTCCGAAATAACTGGCGCCGTCATTTCAATTTTTTCTGAAGCATCACGTGTAATTACCGGAGCTGTCATATCAATTTTTTTCGAGCCTTCATTTGTTTTATTATTTCCAAAAATAAAATCAGCCAACAAACGAAATCCCTTATTTGAAGCACTATCAAATGTACCTGTGACAAGAACTTGAGCAATGAGTTTAGATTTGTACTCTCTTATTTCAAATGCATCTTTTTTTTCAATACTAATAAATTCTGGCTCTTCAATTGCCATAACAGTAAAGCTCATTAAAAATAGAAAGAAAGCTATAAAAATTTTTAAGCGCATAATACCTATCCATTTAGAGTTATTAAATCACTAATAATTCTTGCTGCTTTAGGTGCCATCGTCAAACCATAACGATAATGGCCTACATTTAAGTATACATTATTGTATTTATGATGCCTCTCTATCATGGGCACATTGTCTTGGGAACCCGGCCTTAAGCCACTCCATTGATTTTCAATGTTGTAATTTTTTAAAATTGGCATGATGGATTCAGCTTTCATTTGAAGAGATTTTCTTGCTTCTTCTGTAATTCTCTTATCAAATCCAACGTCTTCTTTTGTGCTACCGGCGAGAACCACTCCATCCTGTCTTTGTATTAAATAAAAATCATTCTTATAAAGAATATAGGGCAATTTTTCTTTAATGCTAGGGTATTGAATAAGCTGTCCTCTAATTGGTTTAATTTTTGGCATTTCAACCTCATTTAAAATACAAGAACTCCATGCTCCTGAGGCTACAACATAAAAATCTGCTTGCAAATTCATACCGCTTTCAGTGTGAAGAGAGGAAATAAAATTATTTGAATCAGAAATGGGCTTAACCTTTTGATGTTCCATCATAACAACATTATTTTTAGTTAAATAAATCTTTAAAGCTTTGAGTAAACGAGGATTTCGAATTTGAGCAACATGCGGCAAAAGTAAATAAGGTATTTTTTCTATTTGCACTTCTTGAATTTCAATATGATTTTTTTGACACCAACTTATTGCGTGATTCTTTTCATGAATATCGTAAATCAACATACCTGATTCAATCCATTCAGGATCAATCCCTGTATCTTTTTTTAAGGTTTCGGAAAGCTGCTTATAAAAATCAGCACTTCCAAAACAAAGATTGTTTACTGTGTCTTGATAGTTCCAAGGTAATAGAGGGGAAAGAATTCCAGCACCAGCCCATGAAGCCTCCTGACCGATAGCATTCTGATCAACTAAAGTAACTTCATATCCTTTTTCAACAAGAAAAAATGAAGTTATACATCCCACAATACCGCCGCCAATGACAGCAACTTTTTTTGTCATGCTCTATTTGCCAGTCAGGATATATTTTTCTAACGTATTAAGTTTGTCTGCTGTACCCAATACCACAAGCACATCTCCTGAAGATAAAACAATGTCATCTCTAGGCTCGATATCCTCCAACATATTAGGTCGTCTCAAATACTTAAGCTCAACATTAAACATAGTGAATGGAATTTGCATAAGCTTCCAGGAGTGAACGTGTGATTTTTCATTAATTTCAATCGCGTGTAATCTCAATTGAGGTTCTGTTAATTCAGCTTCTGCATCTGACATGCC
>DOEL01000081.1:0-2275 GCA_003533095.1 Methylophilaceae bacterium
AACCTCGTTTTGAAAATCAATCACCAAAAAAAATATATCGATTATTACTTCACCCAAGATTCAGAGCCGCTTATGATTTTATGTTATTGAGATGTCAATCTAACGAGCTCGATCACAGTATTGGTATATGGTGGACAGATTTTATTGATGCTGATCATCATGAAAAATCATTGATGGTAAAAGAACTTTCCCGCAAATGACCTAAGATGAGCGTTCTAGCATACATTGCTCTAGGAAGTAATCTTCTCAATCCACTGAATCAAGTCATGGCTGCATTCAATGAAATTGAAAGTATGCCAAAAAGTAGGCTTTTGAAGAAATCAAGTTGCTATTCCACCATACCTTCAGGTTATTCAGATCAACCTGATTATATAAATGCCGTTGTCTTGATTGAAACAGAACTCAGTCCACATGAACTTTTATCAGAGCTTCAAAAGATAGAATATTTACACAAAAGAGAGCGTTCATTTCCAAATGCTCCAAGAACCCTCGACTTAGATATCCTTCTTTATGGAGATGTAAGACTAAATAGCACAGAACTCACTATTCCTCACCCAAGAATGCATGAGCGAGCTTTTGTAATTTTTCCTCTGCAAGAAATTGATGAAAATATTACTATTCCCCTTATAGGAGATATCGCTAAAATAGCCAAAGAGCTTGATCCTAAAATTGCCAAGCGCATAACCTTATGAATATTTTTGATAAATTTCCCTATATTGTTGTTGAGGGCCCAATTGGCTCTGGAAAATCCACACTTGCAAAAATTTTAGCTGATCGATTTTCAGTGAACTTTCTAAGTGAAAAAGCTGAAAAAAATCCTTTCTTGCCTAAATTTTATGGAGACATGAAACGATATGCCTTATCTACTCAATTATTTTTTCTTTTCCAAAGAGCTGATCAAATAAAAAAAATTGGGCAAAAAGATAAGTTTAAGGAATCAACTATTGCAGACTTTTTTCTTGAGAAAGATCCCATCTTTGCAAAAATTAATTTAGATGCAGAAGAATTTAATCTCTACCATCAAATCTTTTCATACTTGCAGCTAAAAGCACCTAAACCGGATCTCATTATTTATATCCAAACATCTATAGAAACATTAGAAAAAAGAATTAAGGAAAGAAGCATTGATTTCGAAATGAATATTTCAACTGAATACCTTGAAAATATTGCAGAGTCATATAGCCAATTTTTCCACGACTATGACCACTCCCCTGTCTTAATTCTTAATAATGAAAATTTAAATATCCTTAAAGATAAAAATGCTATTGACCTTTTGGTTGAAAGAATCATGAATATCAAAAGCAATCGAGAGTTTTTTAATCCGCAGTTTCTATGAATTTAACATCTCTTAAATCTATGAAAAATCAAGGTAAAAAAATTACCATGCTGACTTGCTATGATGCTTCATTTGCAAAAATATTAGAATCAATTGAGGTCGATGCTCTTTTAGTAGGTGATTCTTTGGGAATGTTTATAAAGGGTGATATCAATACACACAATGTGTCATTAAATGACATGATTTACCATACGCGCGCGGTAGCGCAAGGTGCTAAATCAACTTTCATTATTAGTGATTTACCCATTCACACTTATGAGAATAATAATCTTGCTTATAAAAGCGCATTAGCGCTAACTAAAGTTGGGGCAAATATGGTGAAGCTTGAGGGAGGTGCATCCATAGCGCCTGTCGTTCAACACTTAAAAGCAAAAGATATTAAAGTTTGTGGGCATATCGGGTTTATGCCTCAATTTACAAAAGGCATGAATCATACTCAAATTGAGGATGCATTGAAAAAAGCCTTAGAAACTATCATTGAGGATGCAAACATTCTTGAGAGATCTGGTGTTGATATGTTGGTTCTCTCTTCTATACCTGAAAGTATTGCAAAAGAAATTACACAAACCCTATCGATTCCCACTATCGGATTTCATTCAGGTAAAAATTGTGACGGTGAAGTTTTTATTTTGTACGACTTATTAATAAATTCGGATACATCTCATGATCTTTATTTGAACAATTCAATTCAATCAAATAAAGCTATTGATATAAAAGATCTCCTTCTAAGATCTATCAAAAATCATTCTTAAAAATGCGCGTCATTCATACACAAAAAGATTTAATTGAAGCCCTAAAAATATTAACTTATATTGCATTTGTTCCCACAATGGGAAATCTTCATGAAGGACATCTTAGACTTATTGAAGAAGCATTAAAAAAAACAAAGCATGTCGTCGTAAGTATATTTATTAATCCGCTTCAATTTAATTCAAAAGA
>DOEL01000081.1:2653-4265 GCA_003533095.1 Methylophilaceae bacterium
AAAGAAGATATTCTCGATCCTCTTCAAACGATTCAAATTCAATTGCCTGAGATTGCGAGTGATTTGTGTGGAAAGTTTAGACCTGGACATTTTAATGGTGTCGCTACCATTGTCTGCAAATTATTTAACCTTATTCAGCCCCAATTAGCTTTCTTTGGAAAAAAAGACTTCCAGCAACTCTTTCTAATCAAAGAATTAGTAAAACAACTCAGCTACCCTATTGATATCATTGGTGTGGATACGGTCCGTGATAAGGATGGCTTAGCTAAAAGCTCAAGAAATAATTTAATCTCAGAAGAAAATAGAAAAAAAGCATCTCAATTATTTCAGCTCATGAATCTAATGAAAGACAAAGCTATGCAAAAAAAATCCTCGTTTAAAGAAATTGAAGAGGATGCCGTGAGATTATTAAATGCTTCAGGATGGATCGTCGATTATTTAGCTATTCGCTCAGCGCTTTCACTTAAAACTCCAGTTCATGATGAAAATCAAATGGTTATTTTAGGGGCTGCCACTCTAGGATCTGTTCGCCTTATTGATAATATTGAGTTTTGCATCCAGGATTGAACTGGCTATAATAGGACATCCTTTAAATCTAGTTTTGAAGTCCAAATTATGCAAAGAATCATGCTCAAATCGAAGCTTCATCGTGTTCAAGTGACACATTCTGAACTTGAATATGAAGGCTCATGCGCGATTGATGAAACATTGCTTGAGGCTGCCCAAATTAGAGAGTATGAGCAAATTGCTATCTACAACATTAACAATGGGGAGCGTTTTACTACCTACGCGATTAAAGCGCAAAGAAATTCGGGCGTTATTTCTATTAATGGAGCAGCAGCTCACAAAGCCAATCCGGGCGATCTCATTATTATTGCAACCTATGCAAATTACTCGGAGCTAGAGCTTGAAAAATACAAGCCTGCTCTGGTATACGTTAATGAGAAAAATCAAATTATTGCAAAAAAAGACTCTATTCAGATTCAAGCTGCTTAATTATCGATGAATTTGAACGATATTAAAAAAGCGGTGGTTGAAGCGCTTGAAGACATCAAGGCATTTGATATAGAAGTCATTGATGTAAGAAAAATTACAACGATGACAAGTCTTATGGTGATTGCGAGTGCCAACTCAATCAGACAGACTAAAGCACTTGCGCATAATGTTTGCGAAAAAATGAAATCACTTAATATTCATATCAACGGTGTGGAAGGCGAAAAAGAAGGCGAATGGGTACTTGTCGATATAGATGATGTGATTGTCCATATTATGCTTCCTACGACACGCGCCTATTACAACCTCGAGCAGTTGTGGGCAGAGCCTCCTAAAAAACAATCCACCAAAAAAATTAGTTCGCTTCATTGAAAATTAAAATCATTTCAATTGGCAATAAAATGCCAAGCTGGATTAACGAGGCTTTTGATACTTATATTTCGAAACTTGATCGCGACTTTTCCCCTCAGCTTATAGAAATCAAGCCCGAGAAAAAATTTGACTCTGTAGAGCAAAAAAAAATGAGTGAGGCTGAAAAAATTTTATCTCATCTTGATAAAGAATTTTTAATTGTGCTTGATGAAAAAGGCCTTCAACTCTCATCGCAAGAGCTTGCGCA
>DOEL01000056.1 GCA_003533095.1 Methylophilaceae bacterium
ATAACTCCAAGTTCTGTTATTAGATCGGATCCAAAAAGACTTACAGATAAACCTATTCTTGGAGCAATGTATTTGTTTGAATATGATCCAAAACTAAAAAAAGTATTACCATATTATGATAGATTTCCATTAGTGTTTCCTATAGGTTCTGGTAGAACAACTGGATATGCTAAACAAGGAGATAGTTTTCTTGGCTTGAATATGCACTATTTGCCGCCGATTCTCAGAGCAAAACTTATGGAAAGATTGTGGAATTTATCAAGCACTAAAAAAGAAATAACAGAACAAACAAGATTAAAATTATCATATTCATTATTGCAACAAGCGGCAAGTAATGGCTTTTATAAACCTTGTGTAAAAAGATATATTGTAGAACATATACAAACAAGATTTTTATATATTCATCCAGAAGAGTGGGAAATGGTAATGTTTTTGCCTCTTGATAGATTTATAGGCGCAAGACGAAATCAAGTTTATAAGGATAGCAGAAATGCCATTTAATGTTTCAACATTTACTTCAGCAATATCAGATACAGGACTTGCTAAACCTGCCCTATTTGAATGTTTAATAGTTAAAAGTCCTATTGTGGATCGAATAACTAATTTTGGAAAAACACAACAAAACTTAAGATTTCGAATTGAATCAGTAAACTTTATTGGAAGAAATATATCAACCTTTGATCAAAATTATCACGGACCAGTTAGATCAATTGCATATAGACAAGCACAACAAACGTGTAGTATGACTGTTATTTTAAGCCAAGACATGAGAGAAAGAGAATTCTTTATGCAATGGCAAGACTATGCTCTGGGACATGCCAGAACTGATAAAACCGGAAGAGTATTTCCTAATATGTTTGATACTGGTTATTACGATGATTATGTAGGAACAATTTATATAGATCAATATAGTTATGGAGACGATAAATTAAATAAAACTCAAGAATTAATAAATCAAGAAAATAAAAAAAATAATGTGGACATTTTAAGAGAACGACAAATAGAAAAACTTTTAAAATATAGAATATCTTTAGAAGAAGCATATCCTATTTCTGTAAATGATATTTCAATGTCTTGGATAGAAGAAGGTTATGCAAGATTGCGCGTAGACATGAAATATTTCTATAGTAGAGAATTTCACGGATATAGTACAAATTATAATCTTAATCAAGCACTTAATTCATCTCAAGCTTTTACTGAATTTTAAATTATTGGAGGATTTATTATGTCTTTGCCAAAAGTTGCAGTACCTACATTTAAGTTAACATTGCCATCTAGTAAAAAGGAAATTACATTTAGGCCATTATTAGTAAAAGAAGAAAAAGTTCTTCTGATGGCGGTAGAAGCTGGTGATGAAGTATCAATGATTACTGCTGTAAAAGAAGTTGTATCTTCTTGTGTTACTTCAGAAAAACTTGATGTTGATAAATTACCATTTTTTGATTTAGAATATATCTTTTTAAATATTAGAGCAAAATCTATTGGAGAAATTATCCCCTTAGAATATAGACATACAGATGGAGTAAACTATAAAGGAGAAGCTTGTGAAGAAGTAACCAAAATTGATTTAAATCTTGAAGAGGTAAAAGTTACTTTTCTTCCAGAACATACATCAAAAATAAAACTTGATGATACCATGTATGTTGAAATGTCTTATCCAACAATTGAAGGAATAAAAAAAGCAATTGAAAATAATAATCAAATTGAAGTGATTGCGCGTTCAATAAAGTGTGTTTATGTAAATGATGAAGTGCATGATCCTGACAATTTACAAGATTCGATGGATTTTATAGATTCTCTAAATTCTACACAGTTTGATATGATAAGCAAGTTTTTTGAAACTATGCCCAAACTTCGTCATGAATTGCAATATAAGTGTAAGAAATGCGGACAAGAAGATAAAATAAATTTGGAGGGTCTTGCTGATTTTTTTTAAAATGCCTCTCTCATAATACTCTTGCGAATTACTATCAAACAAACTTTTCACTTATGCAATATCATAAGTATAGTTTAACTGAAATAGAAACGTTAATACCTTGGGAGAGGGAATTGTATGTGAAATTGCTAATAGATTACCTTGAAAAAGAAAAACAAGAAAGAGAAAAGAATAGATAGCAAATGGCTCTTCCAAAAATAAAAAAAAGTAAATCTAATATTTCTGAAAAAGAAAGCATATCTAAAAAGATTGCTACTGATATTTCTTATACAAAAGAAACATCATCAAAAGAATTAAATTCTAATATTAAAGCTGTTATAAAATTATCAGAATCCCTTGTTAATGAAATTAATAAAAATCAATCAAAAAATCTTGAAACTTCAAATAGATTATATGAATTAACTAACAATCTACTTGAAACTCATAATGATAATATTGAAGCTCTTCTAGATGTTATTTCATTGTTTCGTGATAAAATTGAAGAACATTTTACAGGAAAAATTTCAGCAACAAGAGCCGGAGGCAAAACACGTCCGATAAGGAAGATAAAAAATAAATCTTCTGTTGTTCCTAAAGCAATATCAAAAACAAAAACTATAAAACCGAGTGCTTTAAAATCTAGTGCCTTAAAATCTACATCATCGCCTTCGACTGAAAAATCTCCGTCAAAACTTGGAGAATTTACTAAAAGGACTGTTAAAAAAACAGCAAAAATAGGAACCATTGCCGCTTTGGGTGGTGGTTTTGCAGGACTTAGTGCATTATCTCGGCAATCTTTAGATACACAATCAAAATCATCTACTAATGTTCCTGATCAATCCTCACCTATTATTCCTGTACCTGAAGTTAAACCCGATAAAGTTCCTTCGATGCCGCCAGCAACA
>DOEL01000026.1:0-3089 GCA_003533095.1 Methylophilaceae bacterium
TAAAAGTCAGTTTTCAGAATATATAGTGCCAATCTGGATTTTTGCTTTATGGGGTTTATTTGCAAGTACCTTAAATCTATCGTTAAGTTGGCTCAAGCATTATAAGTTTCTTGCTATGCTATTTGGTCTTTTAGGCGGTCCTCTTGCTTACATCGCCGCGGAAAAATTAAATGCGATTCAATTGATTGGCCCTTACGCATTAATTTCGTTAGCTATAGGTTGGGCATTATTAACGCCTTTATCCCTTATGATGGCGCAAAAATGGAATGGATTTCGCGCATGATATTTTTAAATGCACTCATGATTAATTTTGCATTCGGGTGTTTTGGCTGGCTTATAAGCCTTAAAAAAAATAATGTGACACATGTTGATATTATGTGGAGCTTATTTTTTGTGTTGAATACCATTTATTTTTACATGACATTCCCGCCATCCCTAAGATCTACCTTTGTTGTGATTTTGGTCTTGATATGGGGACTTCGACTTAGCACATATCTCACAATAAGGAATTGGAATAAACCAGAAGATGCTCGCTACTTAAAAATTAGACAGAATAATGAACCTAACTTTAGGTACAAAAGTGTATATATTATTTTTGGTCTTCAATCTGTTCTCGCTTGGATAGTAGGATCTATACTTTTGATAGCTATAGAAAATAATCAGCCTTTAACTTGGCTAGATATTTTAGGTTTTTCATTGACATTATTTGGCATCGCTTATGAGTCCATCGCTGATTATCAATTAATGCAATTTAAGAATGATATAAAAAATCGTGGAAAGCTTCTTCAATCGGGACTATGGAAATTTAGTCGACATCCTAACTATTTCGGCGAGCTTTTAGTCTGGTGGGGATTTTTTATTACAACTCTTGCGACAGGGATTTATTTTAATTTGATAGCGCCACTTTTAATGACTTTCTTAATATTGAAATTTTCAGGGGTAACGCTCCTTGAAGCAAATCTTATTAAAAAACTTGAAGGGTATAACAACTATAAGAAGAAAGTAAATACTTTGATTCCCCGATTCTGGAGGACATAATATGCGATATAGACATTTTTTACTCATAGCATTTTTTTTATTATTGAATGGATGTATGACTCAAGCCCCTATTAAAACTGTTCCTGAGGTCAATCTTAAACAATTCATGGGCTCATGGTTTGTGATTGGTCATATCCCAACTTTCATTGAAAAAAACGCATTTAATGCGATTGAGTCATACCAATTAAATGAAGATGGGACGATCGCGACTACTTTTACTTTTAATGAGGGTTCTTTGTCTGGACCAATAAAAACTTATTATCCAAAAGGATTTGTTGTTAAAGATTCAGGTAATGCTTTATGGGGCATGCAATTTATATGGCCTATCAAAGCGCAGTATAAAATTACTTATTTAGATCAAGATTATCAAAATACTATTATTGCAAGAGATGATCGAGATTATGTGTGGATCATGTCACGCCAAAAAAGGATAGATCAAGATACATTAAAGATCTTAGTTAAAAAGATTGAAGATGATGGTTACGATATTAAAAAAATTCGTTGGATTGAACATTCAAATTAATGATGCGTAAAATTTTTAAAAAATTATTTTCTTGGTTCGACAATTCTTTTCTTGAGGAAAAATATGCATCTATTACTTCAGGTAAGGAAATTGATTGGATGCGAGTGATTCCATTTATCCTCCTCCATTTATCTTGTTTCTTTGTTTTTATCGTAGGATTTAGCTGGACAGCATTTTTAGTATGTATCTTTTTATTTGCTATTCGCATGTTCGCAATCACAGGTTTTTATCATCGCTACTTTTCTCATAAAACTTTTAGGACTTCTCGTTTCGTTCAATTTCTTTTTGCGATAATTGGAGCTACTGCAGTGCAAAGAGGACCGCTTTGGTGGGCAGCTCATCACCGGGGACACCATATGCATTCAGATACACCAGAGGATAAACATTCCCCAAGAGAGCATGGGTTTTTTTGGAGTCATATGGGATGGTTTTTAACTAAATCTAATTTTGTGACCAATACAAAATTTATTCGGGAGTTAATTAGATTTCCAGAATTACGCATCATTGATCGATTTGATATTTTAATGCCGCTAGCTTTGTCTATTAGCTTATTTGTGATTGGCTATAATTTGAATCAATATGAGCCACAGCTCCATACCAATGGATTTCAATTATTTATTTGGGGATTTTCAATTTCTACCGTGATGCTTTATCACGCTACTTTTTTAGTGAATTCAGTAGCTCATCAATGGGGAAAAAAAAGATATGAAACCCGAGATACAAGTCGTAATAATTTTATAATTGCAATCTTAACTTTTGGCGAAGGTTGGCATAATAATCACCATCATTACCCTGGGTCTGCGAGACAAGGCTTTTATTGGTGGGAAATTGATTTAACTTATTATGTTTTAAAGTTTTTAGCTATGATTGGCGTGATATGGGATGTGCGAACTGTTTCTGAAAATATCCGAGAATCAAAAAAAATAGAAATCCCACATCAGTAGCCATGAAAATAGCCATCATAGGCTCAGGGATTTCTGGGAATACACTTGCATACTACTTAAATTCAAACCATCAAATTACACTATTTGAATCTAATTCAAGAGTCGGTGGGCATTCTCATACTCATGAAATTGAGATATCTAATCAAAAGGTAAATGTAGATACAGGGTTTATTGTTTTTAATAAAAAAACATATCCTCACTTTATAAATCTATTACATGAACTTAAAGTGCCCTATGAAAATAGTGCTATGAGTTTTAGTGTGAAAGATAGCCAAAAAGACTTTGAATACAACGGGACTAATTTGAATGCACTTTTTGCGCAAAGAAAAAATCTTATAAGCCTAACTTTTTATAAGATGATTAAAGAAATTCTTCGGTTCAATAAAAAATCAACTTTAATGTTAAAAAATAATGAAGAAATAAGTCTTGGCGAATACCTTAATCGGGAAGCATATTCAGATTTTTTTAAAAAGTACTACATATTACCTATGGGTTCAGCGATATGGTCATCGGACATTAAAACCATGATGGCATTCCCAGCAAAATTTTTTATTCGATTTTTTGATAATCACGGTATGTTGAAT
>DOEL01000026.1:3403-3644 GCA_003533095.1 Methylophilaceae bacterium
AATGACCGGCCTCAATGGCTTACCATCAGCGGTGGCTCAATTAATTATGTTAAAAAGTTAATTGCACCTTTTGAGAGAAAGATTAAACTCAACACACATATCAAATTTATTGATAGAAAGAATGATCATGTAGAAATTCAATTCTATGATCGTGTTGAAAAATTTGATTGGGTGTTTTTTGCTTGTCATAGCGATGAAGCATTAAAATTAATTAAAAGTCCCACTCAAAACGAAAAAGATA
>DOEL01000001.1 GCA_003533095.1 Methylophilaceae bacterium
TTTAATAGCATGACAAAGCAGCTAGATCAGGCTACACAAACATCAGAAAATAATCAGATCAGGCTTGAATCAGCTAGATCGTATCTTGAAACAGTATTGGCTCATTTATCCTCAGGCGTGATTGTTATTGATGATGCAATGGAAATTAAATCATTCAATATTGCCGCTACTAAAATACTGCAGGTTGATTTATCAAAAAATAAAGATAAATTATTAACTTCAATTTCAAAGAAGAATAAATTATTAACAGATTTTATTAGAGGCATTCAGGAAGAGATTTATGCTTTTGGTAGAAAAAAACAAACAGAGGTTATAAAAGAATTTGAAATTAAGTATGAAAATAACAATCAAGTGCTTTTACTTCAAATTACACCGTTACCACAAAATAAACTTAACAATTATGTCTTAATGATAGACGATATTACTATGATGATTCAGGCTCAGAGAGATGCAGCTTGGTCTGAAGTTGCCAGAAGGCTTGCCCATGAGATTAAAAATCCACTTACGCCTATCCAGCTTTCGGCTGAAAGAATAAAACATAAGTTAGGAGCTAAATTAAATAAAGACGATACAGATATTTTAAATAAAGCTGTTGCAACGATTGTTAATCAGGTTGATGCAATGAAGACCATGGTAAATGAATTTAGTGAATACGCGCGTGCGCCTAAATTAAATTTAGAATTAACAGATATTAATAAATTTATTAAAGAAATCTCACATTTATTTGAAAATTCAGGAATCAAAATTGTAACTAAATTATCTAAAGATTTGCCTGAAATAAGAGTGGATGTGAATATGATGAGACAGGTACTTATTAATCTTATTCAAAATGCGCAAGATGCAATGATGAATAATACAAAAAAACAAATTATTCAAATTAATACTAATAAATTAAAAAACCACATTATTTTATCTATTGAAGATAACGGTCCCGGATTTTCGGCTGATATATTAAAAAAAGCATTTGAGCCTTATGTTACTACGAAATCTCATGGCACAGGACTTGGCCTCGCTATTGTGAAAAAGATAATTGAAGAGCATGAAGGTGCTATTGCTATAGAAAATATAAAAAATAGTGGCGCGCTTATCAAGATTCAACTACCTATATCTAAAAGTAAATAATTATGAGTGTAAAAAAAATACTAGTAGTCGATGATGAATTAGGTATAAGAGAATTACTTAGAGATATTCTTGTTGATGAGGGATTTGAAATTTTTGTTGCCGAGAATGCTACAGAGGCTCGAGAACTTAAGAAAAATAAAATTCCCGACCTGATTTTACTGGATATATGGATGCCAGATTGTGATGGCATTACTCTTCTTAAAGAATGGGTCAATGAAAAGTTTCTCACTAGCCCAGTGGTTATGATGTCAGGTCATGGGACGATTGATACTGCTTTAGAAGCCACTAAAATTGGTGCTTTTGATTTCCTTGAAAAACCAATCACACTTCAGAAACTTTTAAAAACTGTAAATGAAGCACTCAAGCATGCAAATAATTTACCAAAAATTGAAATTAATTTACTAAATATTGGTAAAAGCCAGGTTATTCAGGATCTTAAGAAAAGACTTGATAAAATAATTTCTTTAAAGACCTCACTTCTTCTTGTGGGACCGCAAGGAGGCTGTGCCAAAATTTGTGCACAATATATACATCCTAAGAATCAACCATGGATTGATGTAAAAGATTTTGAGATTATTTCAAATGCACCCTTGGATCTTTTAGATCAACATAGGGGGGGATCTATTTTTTTAAATGAGATTTCTCATTTAACTAAAGCCCAACAAAAAGGTTTAAATTTATTAATTAGTAAAGCGATTAATTATGACGTAAGAATTATTTGTGCTACTTCAAAGTCCCTTGTCCAGTCGGATGGAGTTGATTTTGACGAACGGCTTTTAAATGAATTATTGCCAGGATCGTTACTGCTTCCATCAATTAATGAACATAAAGAAGACATCCCAGAGATAGCATCATCTATTTTGACTATGTATCTCGCAAAATCAGACAAGTCTGATTACAAAGTTTTTGATGTAGCGGCATTAAATATGATGCGTGCGATGAATTGGATTGGAGATATAGAGGAACTAGAAAGCTTTGTATTTAATTTAATGCAAACTAGTTTACTTGAAAAAATTACTGTGGATGATGTGAAGCGTGTTTCAAATCAATTTAATCTATTACATGATCAAAATAAGCCTTCCAAGAAGAATAAAGATAATAAAGATCAAAGTTTTGATGAAATTTTCAATAAACCATTAAGAGATGCTCGCGATGATTTTGAAAAAATGTATTTTAAACATCACCTCAATCAAGATGATCAAAGCATGGTAAAACTTGCTGAAGTCTCAGGCGTTGAGAGAACTCATCTCTATAGAAAATTAAAACAACTTGGTATCAAGGTAAAATAAATTAAATTTCGATCATGACGGGCGTGTGATCTGATGGCCGCTCAGACTTTCTTGGTGCTTTATCAATCGCAGATACTTTTATTTTATTTACTAGATTTTTATTTGTGAGTATGTGGTCAATACGCATACCAAGATTTCTTCTAAATCCAGCCATGCGATAATCCCACCAGCTATACTGATTTTCAGAGGGATGAATTGTTCTAAAACTATCAAAAAGTCCTAAATCAATAATTTTTTGAAAAGCTTCTCTTTCTTTTGGACTTACAAGTACACTGTCTTTCCAGGCTTCTGGATCATGACAATCAATATCTTGAGGCGCAATATTAAAATCACCCGCAATAATAATATCTGGATATAACTCCACTTCATTTTTGAGCCATAAAGTGAAATGTTTTAACCAATTAAGTTTATATAGATATTTATCTGAATCTACAGATTGCCCGTTAGGAACATAAACACAAACCACTCTAATTTTTCCTTGATTTGTATTTGCAGTTGCAGCAATTAATCTCTTTTGTTCGTCTTCGAAGCCAGGAATATTATTTTGAATATCAAAAAGTTCATATTTACTGATAATTGCAACACCATTGTATGTTTTTTGTCCATTATGGATAGAGTTGTAACCTAATACACGTATGGCTTCATGGGGAAATTTGATATTTTCTTGTTTTGTTTCCTGAAGCAAAAGAAAATCAGGCTTTTCTTTTTTAATCCATTCTTCAACTTGACCTAATCTTACACTGAGAGAATTTACGTTCCACGTTGCAAGCTTCATAAATCTTAAGCCATACCAGAATGTCTAAGTAAGGCATCCACATTGGGTTCTCGCCCACGGAAAGCTACAAAAGATTCCATAGCTGGTCGAGAGCCACCTCTTGATAAAACTTCATTTTGAAATTTTTGACCAGCATGACTTGATAAGATACCTTCTTCTTCAAATAAACTGAATGCATCAGAAGCTAAAACTTCGGCCCATTTATAACTATAATAGCCCGCTGCATAGCCACCGGCAAAAATATGAGAAAAGCTATTAGGAAAACGATTCCAAGAAGGGGGTCTTACCACAGCAATTTCATCGCGAATAGTCTCGAGAAGCTTTAAAGGGTTAATTTTATTTTGATCGCTATATTCGGTGTGTAATCTGATATCGAATAAAGAAAATTCAATTTGTCTTAGAGTCTGCATACCTGATTGGAAATTTTTAGCTTCAATCATCTTGTCAAATAAACTTTTTGGCAAAGGATTCTTGTTATCAACATGTTCGGTCATATGTTTTACTACATCCCATTCCCAGCAGAAATTTTCCATAAATTGACTAGGTAATTCAACAGCATCCCATTCAACCCCTTTGATGCCAGAAATACTGTAATCATCTACTTTGGTTAGCATATGATGAAGTCCATGGCCAAATTCATGGAAAAGCGTAATTACATCATCATGAGAAAATAAAGCTGGCTTATTGTCTGAAGGAGATGAAAAATTACATGTCAAAAAAGCTACTGGGTGAGATGATCCGAGAGAATTTTTATATCGAGATATGGCCTCATCCATCCAGGCACCACCCCGCTTGTGATTGCGTGCATATAAATCAAAATAAAATTGACCGACTAATTCATTATTTTCATTTTTAATCGAATAAAAACTTACATCCTTATGCCAAATAGGAGCATCTGATTTAATAATCTTTAATTTAAAGATAGTTTCAACTACCTTAAAGAGGCCTTTTAAAACACGATGCTCAGGAAAGTATTGTTTAACTTCGTTTTCAGAAAAGCTATATTTGGCTTGGCGAAGTTTTTCAGAAACATAAGCAACATCCCAAGCCTCTAATTTTTCTATTTTTAAGGTTTTAGCAAAAGATTTAAGTTCATCCATGTCTTTTAAAGCAAAAGGTTTTGCTTTATTAGCTAAATCCATAAGAAAAGTTATAACCTCTTCACTTGATTTTGCCATCTTGGAGACAAGTGACATTTCTGTAAAATGTTTAAAGCCAAGTAGCTTTGAAGATTCGTAGCGAAGTGAGAGAATTTCATCAATAAGGTTTGTATTATCAAATTTAGGTGATGCAAGTTCAGATGCGCGGGTAGCATAACCATGATAAAGTTTTTCGCGCAAAGCCCTGCTGTCAGCATATTGCATAACTGGTAGATAAGATGGAAAGTGAAGTGTAAATTTATAACCTTCTTTTTTATCCTCTTTAGCTTCAGCGCGCGCCTTCTTAATATTTTCTTCTGGAATACCTGAAAGTTCATCAACATGATCTACAAAAATAGAAAATTCATTCGTAGCATCTAAAATATTTTCTTCGAACTGAGTTGAGAGTTTTGCAAGTTTTTCTTGAATTACTTTAAATCTTTTCTTTTCGCCTTCATTAAGTTCTGCGCCACCTAATTTAAATTCACGCAAAACATTATCAATGACGCGCTTTTGAGAAGATGTAAGTGAATTAAATGTTTCACTATTTTTTAGGGATTGATATTTTTTATAAAGAGACTCATCTTGAGAAAGATTTGTATAGAACTCAGTTAGTTTTATTAGATTATCATTGTAGGCTTTTCTTAAATTTTCAGAGTTAACCACAGCATTAAGATGTTCAATTTGGCCCCAAGCCCTCGAAATTTTTTCACTGATCATTTCTATAGGTTCTACAAAGTTATCCCAGGAGGGAGGGGTACTCATTTCTCTTAGAGAATGAATTAAAGTATTAGCTTCTTTGAGAATACTTTCTATAGCTGGTGAAATATGATCAGGTTTGATTTGATCAAATAAAGGAAGGCTTTCGCGATATAAGACAGGATTGAACATGATAATTAAAGAGTTTGTTATCTAAGTAGATTGATTAATTTTCTTTACTAAAGTTTCAATTTTATCGACTTCGTTTAAGTTAAGTAATTT
>DOEL01000079.1:0-1083 GCA_003533095.1 Methylophilaceae bacterium
TGAAGGACTGGAATATCATCTCTTAAAGGCTTTTTATAATCTTTTTTGTTTAACCCAAGTGTATAAATAGCCTCATGTTCCGTAATCCATATTTCGTCTTTCGTTGCATGATCTCTTTTGGAGGTGAAATGTTTCATCTGATTCCATGTCGACTCATAAGGTGTGAGCCCGAGATATTTGACGCTGATAGACATAAAATTACAGAACAACTTTAATCATAGGATGTGATGAAAGTGATCGATAAATATCATCTAGCTCCGGTTTACTTGTGACATAAACAAAACAAGTCAGACTGATATAACGACCTTCACTACTTCCCTTCATCTCGATCGTACTCGGGTCAAATTTTTCATTTTTTTGTTTGATGATTTCAATCACGGTTGATGTAAATGCATCATGGACTTCTCCCATCACCTTAATTGGAAAATGACATGGAAATTCAATGAGCGTTTCTGATGGCAACTTGTGATCTGACATTTAATTTTTTTCTTTAGTCGTTATAAAAATACTAATTTTTATTTTTGATTTAATAAGATCTGCGATTTTATTTGCTTCATCTTTATTATTAAAAGGGCCAATCACCACATGAAATAAATCTTCAGAAAATTGCTTTTTAAATGGTGGCGTATTTTCTAATTTCATATCCGAGAGTTGTTTTAACAAAAAATCTGCATTCTTTTCATTTTTAAAAGCGCCGGCTTGAATATAAAGAGGTTCATTCGCTAGGATCTCATCTATTTTTTCCTTTGCGGGAACGACATCTTTTTCTTTTATTTTTTCAGTTACAACATCAGGTGTTTTTTTGAGTGCATTGAATTGTCTTGGGTCAATAAGCTCTACCTCGACAGGACCACTGCCTTTGTCAGACAATCTTAATTTGTAAGCTGCAGCAAATGATAAATCGATGATGCGATCTTTTTTAAATGGACCGCGATCGTTAATTCTCACAATCACACTTTTACCATTTTCAGTATTAGTGACCCTTACATAGCATGGGATCGGGAGCGTGGTATGTGCACCTGTCATGCTATACATGTCGTAGTATTCTCCAATTGATGTTTTTTTGCCGTGATAACGTTTACC
>DOEL01000079.1:1385-1539 GCA_003533095.1 Methylophilaceae bacterium
TACCAAGAAGCGACCCCCTTTTCTTTGTATGGATAGAAAGAAGTCATAGGGATATATTTATTATCAAGGGCAATATAAGGTTGATTTGCGCGTGCATTAAATGGTTCTACTTTAGGTATGGCATCAGGAATAGCGTCAATATTTTCAGGGGGAT
>DOEL01000079.1:1934-2786 GCA_003533095.1 Methylophilaceae bacterium
TAGGATCGAAAGCATCATGAATGCTAAAAAATAAATTCTAAGCATCAAGATGATCCTACAAGTTCTTTGTGTGAATGCACACTCATTAATATACCAAAGCTAATTAAAATAATCGTCATAGACGTACCGCCAAAACTAATGAGTGGTAAAGGGACGCCGACCACAGGCATGATGCCACTTACCATGGCGATATTAATAAAGATATACGTAAAGAACGTAAGTCCAATATTTGCAGCGAGTAGCCTTGTAAATGTATTTTTGGCTTGAGATGCAATCATAAGACTTCGGCCAATAATGAGTGCAAAAAGGCCTAAGAGAAGAAGGTTGCCTAATAAACCAAACTCTTCACTAAAAACTGCAAAAATAAAGTCAGTTGTTCTTTCGGGTAAGAAATCAAGTTGACCTTGTGTACCATTAAGCCAACCTTTACCAATAAGGCCACCTGAGCCCATAGCAATTGAAGATTGAATCGTGTGATAACCGGAACCTAATGGATCTTGGCTTGGATCCAATAGAATCAGAAGCCTATTCTTTTGATAATCATGTAAATGTGTCCAAATAATAGGAGCTAGAGAAAAAAGACCGATAGCGCCTCCCACAATAAATTTCCAATTTAATCCAGCTAAAAAAAGAATGTAAAAACCTGATGCGGTAATTAATAGCCCTGTGCCTAAATCAGGTTGGTTAATAATAAGCATGACTGGCAAAATAAAAAAAAGAGAGGCAATGACATAATCAATCGTATGCCTTTTATTTTCTCGCTTTGAAAGATACCAAGCCATTGCGATGGGGACTGCAAGACGCATAATTTCTGATGGCTGCATTTTAAAAGCCCCTAAACTTAACCAACGT
>DOEL01000088.1 GCA_003533095.1 Methylophilaceae bacterium
TGAAGAAAAAAACGTAATTCTTCTTCAAGCACATCTAATTCAATAGGCGGTGGTGTTCCACGAGTGAGATTAGGTATTTCACAATATATACATTGCCAATTACATGCATTATTTACATTTAAGTTGATACCCACTGATAAGCCGCCCGCGCGTCTTGAAATTACTGAATAGATATATTTCAGTCCGCTTAGCTCTCGGCTATGATCATGAATGCTGAGATATTGTTTAGAAACGCTCATGGAGTGAGCTTTTTAATTACAGTTAGGAGATTTAACAAGTTGCTTTAAAGCATCTGGTTTTAAAATTTTAATATGACGTTGTTTCACTTCAATAATACCTTCTTCGCTATACTTTGAAAAAGTGCGACTCACGGTTTCAAGCTTGAGACCAAGATAACTTCCAATTTCCTCTCGTGACATGCGTAAGATAAATTCAGATTGTGATTGACCTCTTGCATAAAGTCTTTGAATAAGATTTACTAAAAAATTAGCGAGCCTCTCTTCGGCTGACATATTTCCAAGAAGCATCATCATGCCATTTTCACGAACGATTTCGCGACTCATAATTTTATGTACGTGTTTTTGAAGTATTGGAAATTCTCGAGATAAATCTTCAATATGTTCGAATGGCATTACACAGACTTCTGCATCTTCTAGAGCAACAGCATTGCATGTGTGATGATCATTCACGATGCCATCAAGACCAATAATTTCTCCGGCCATTTGAAAGCCTGTGACTTGCTCACGACCATCTTCTGAAGCTATAGAAGTTTTAAAAAATCCTGTTCGAATTGCATAGAGAGAAGTGAACGTTTCTCCATTTTCAAAAAGCATGTCACCTTGCTTAATTTTTTTTCGTGTTGTGACCACCTCATCAAGTTTATCCATATCTTTTTGATCAAAACCAACAGGCATGCAGAGTTCGCGAAGATTACAGCTTGAGCAGGCAACTTTGAATGTTTCAGCTTTCATGAGAAGTACTTATTTTCTAAAGTGAGTAGTTTAGCGTATTCATGCATTTATGAATAGATGAAGTTTTTTTGATATACGTCAAAGATTACAACTTAAGCTTATGGCACATTGATGCCTTATGGATATTGCTGTCAAAAATAGAGATAAAAAATTAGGTATGGCACCCGTCGCGATTTCACTTTTGCAAAAATTTGATATCAGTGGCCCAAGATATACATCTTATCCGACAGCAGATCGATTCGTAGAAGCTTTCACTGAAAGTAATTATAAAGAGGCCCTAGAACAAAGACGCCTTCGTTCCCTTAATCAGCCTTTATCAATTTATGTTCATATCCCCTTTTGTGAATCACTCTGTTTTTATTGTGCTTGCAATAAGATTGTGACTAAACATCATGAACGTTCGCGAGAATATCTCGATTATTTAAAGAAGGAAATTAATTTACATCTTGATTATTTAGGTCAAAAACAAGTTGTAAGTCAGCTTCATCTTGGCGGTGGTTCACCAACTTTTTTTTCAGACGACGAGATCCAGGAACTTTTTAATAAACTTAAAGAAGTATTTGTATTAAGTCCACAAGGTGAGTATTCGATCGAAGTTGACCCTAGAACTGTTGATCAAAAGCGGTTAAAAAAATTAAGAAAGATAGGCTTTAATCGCTTAAGTTTTGGCGTGCAAGATTTTAATCCTGATGTGCAAAAAGCCGTGCATCGTTTACAGCCATTTGATCAAGTAGCCTCGCTTATGAGTGATGCTCATGAAGAAGGTTATGAATCAGTAAACATGGATTTAATTTACGGATTACCTCTTCAAACGCCTGAAACATTTAATGAAACTTTAGATCAAGTGATTAGTTTAAAGCCTCATCGCATCGCTTTATATGCTTATGCACATTTACCCGAGCGTTTTAAACCTCAACGGCGCATTCATGAAAACGATATCCCATCTGCAAAAAATAAAATTACCATGTTGTCCCTTGCAATTGAAAAATTTCTTGAAGCGGGATATGTCTATGTGGGTATGGATCACTTTGCCTTACCAAACGATAGTTTAGCTATTGCAAAAAGACAAGGAAGGTTGCATCGTAATTTTCAAGGTTATAGTACACAACCCGATTGTGACATCATCGCATTAGGTGTTTCAGCAATTGGACGAGTGGGCGCTAATTACAATCAAAATTCAAAAGAGCTAGAAGATTATTATGATCATCTTAATCATGGACGCTTTCCCATTGTAAAGGGTCTAGTACTTTCTAAAGATGATATTGTGAGACGGGCTGTGATTATGGAAATCATGTGTCAGGGCAGATTAGATTTTGAATCCATTGAATTAGCATATTTAATTAACTTTAAAGAATATTTCTCATCTGAAATTAATTTACTTAAAAATTTTGAAGAAAAAAAATTTGTAGAATTCGATGATGCAGGCATTCAAGTGACAGATACGGGCTGGTTTTTTGTACGTGCAATTGCTATGATTTTTGATCGATACTTACAACTGGATCAAAATCGCAAGCGGTTTTCTAAAATTCTTTAATGCTTTTTCAATTTTCTGTTTTTTTATCAACTTTTTTTATGGGGTTGATGGGCGGTCCGCACTGTATCGCAATGTGTGGTGCACCATGTGCTGCAATTAGCGCGCAGGGATCACGCCAGATTTGGCAATTTCATTTAGGCCGTATTTTAGGTTACGGGATTTTGGGTGGCGTTGCAGCTTATTCTGTGAATAATTTAGCTTGGTTTTCAAATCAGACGATGTCACTTCATCCTATCTGGACATTTTTTCACGGTATTATTTTTGTATGGGG
>DOEL01000031.1:0-4559 GCA_003533095.1 Methylophilaceae bacterium
GATTGATTTTCAAAACGAGGTTGCAATCGCCATATTTCCTTCATCGTTATGGTAAAACGTTTATGAATAGGAAAGAGTTTAATTTGTTTTTCGATGACTTCATCAATAGCTTGGTTAAGACCCGCAATAGAATGTTTAAGCTCAATTTTATATTGATCCCATAATTGAACAACCTGATGCCACAGTAAAAAAGAAAATAAGAAGCTTGGATTACAAGACTTATCTTGATTAATTCTCAAATCTGTATTTTTGAGACCATTTGAGATAAAAAGATTAATCTCTTTTGATTCAGTTTTTGGGGATAAAAAAAACTGTGAGTATATTTTCTCGTCGCATAGGACTTTGTAGCTATTAAGTGCGTGACCTGTTAGGAAAAATTTAATAACCTCATCAAATAATCTTGAATGTGGGATCTCATGAAGTAAAGGTATAATTTTTTTGATAGGGCTTCTTGAGGTGCTATTAAGTGACATATTAAGTTTTGCGCACACACGGAATGCTCTTAATATCCGAATGGGGTCTTCTCGATAGCGCTTTTCTGCATCTCCAATAATCCGAATAATGCCATGCTTAAGATCTTTAAGCCCATCATGAAAATCTACAAGTTTATGATGCGTCGGACTATAAAACATCGCATTGATGGTAAAGTCGCGTCGCATTGCATCTTCTTCTATGGTCCCAAAGTGGTTATCGTCTTTAATGACCGAGCCGTCAGCTTGGGCAATAACTTTTTGTGGAGAGCGGTATGTCGAGACTTCAATCACTTCTCGCCCGTAAATTACATGTACTAATTGAAACCGCCTACCAATCATTCTGGAGCGTCGGAATAAATGATGTATTTGATCAGGAGTGGCATTTGTAACCACATCAAAATCTTTAGGTTTAATTCCAAAAAGAAGATCCCGTACAGCACCACCTACAAGATAAGCTTCAAAGCCGTTATCTTCTAACACTTCTATAGTTTTTATTGCGTGGAGACTTATTAGACTAATATCGATTTTTTTAAAATCGATTTCAAAATTAGATTTTTTAGTTTTTTTAAATTTTTTAAAAAAGGCTTTAAGTATAGGAGGCGCGGATGACATTAATGGTAATCTAAATTAGCTAATATTTTTTTTCCAAAAAACATCTTTAACTTTTTTATGTTTATTAATTACTCTAGCCAATACAAACAGTAAATCTGAAAGTCGATTTATATACTGAAGCGAAAAAGCATTAATAGGATCTTTAGAGTTAAGTTTAAAAATAGTTTGCTCAGTTCTTCTGCAAATAGTTCTTGCCATATGACAAAACGCTGCAGCCCTTGAGCCTCCTGGGAGTATAAATTCTTTCAAAGGAGGCAAGTTTTTATTATATGAAGTGATAATTTCTTCTAATTCGAGAACATCGTTTTTTTGGATAATTTTGTGTCCAGGCATGGAAATTTCACCACCTAGATTAAATAAATGATGTTGTATCACAGTTAAAACTTTATTAATTTTAGGTGGAAGATTTTCGGTAAGCATAAGACCAATCATCGAATTAAGCTCATCGATTGCGCCCAGTGCAACAATACGATCACTATATTTCTTAGTTTTTGAGCCATCGCCTAGGCCAGTAGATCCTTTGTCGCCACTTCTGGTAAATATTTTTGATAAACGGTAACCCATGATTTTCCTCTCCAATCTATTGTACATTAAGCTAACTATCATCTATATTTAGATTTGAATAAAACTTACATTAAGCACATGTTGCCATCTCAAAATAATCCTATTGGTGTGATTGACTCTGGAGTAGGGGGTATTTCGGTGCTCAAGTGTATAAGAGCGCATCTTCCTCATGAAAATTTAATCTATGTTGCAGATTCAAAGTTTGCACCTTATGGAGAAAAATCAAACGAAGAAATTACAGGTCGTGTTTTAACCATCTTTGATTTTTTAAATACACAAGGAGTAAAAGCAGTTGTTGTAGCGTGCAATACAGCGACAGCCGCATCAATTCAGATAGTGAGAGATAAATTTAATTACCCCATTATCGGTATGGAGCCAGCAGTCAAGCCTGCTTCGTTGATATCAAAAAATAAAGTAGTTGGAATATTAGCTACCTCAGGCACTTTGTTGAGTGCAAAATTTTCAGCGCTGTTAGGGCATCATAGTAATGACATTCATTTTGTTACACAGCCATGTTTTGGTTTAGTTGAGCTTGTTGAGCAAGGCGATTTGGAGAGTTCGGCGCTTACTACGCTATTAAAAAAGTACATTGACCCTCTTTTAAAAGAAGGTATTGATACCTTGGTATTAGGATGTACACATTATTCTTTTATAAAACCTGTAATTCAGAAATTAATGCCAGACCATATTAAGATTGTAGAGACAGGAGATGCTGTAGCGAATTATTTAAAACACGTATTAATAGAAAAGCATTTAATAAATCAGAATACCGCGAAAGGAACAACTGATTTTTGGACTAATAGTCTAGATCAAAATGCTGTCAATGTAATTGCAAAACTTTGGGGTGGTGATCCAAAAAGTTTTAATTTCAAAGGTCTTTGGATCTAATTTATTTCAGTTTATACTTTGCGCCACAATAGGGACATGACGCTACCCCTGTTTTTGTAATATCTAAAAATACTCTTGGGTGAGATGAAAATAAATTTTCTTTTTGCGTGGGACAAAACAAAGGAAGATTTTTTTGATCTACATTTATAATTTTATTATCCATGTTTTAAACGTAGGTAAGCCAGTCTGCATATTTTTTTGATTTTCCTGTAACTGCATCAAAATAAATATTTTGTAATTCTTTAGTAATTTCTCCACGATGACCTTTGCCGATTGTTCTTCTATCTAATTCTCTAATCGGCGTGACTTCAGCAGCTGTGCCTGTAAAAAAAGCTTCATCAGCAGTATAGACTTCATCTCTTGTAATTCTTTTTTCGATGACTGGTATTTTTAAATCATTTGCAATCTGAATAATTGTATCGCGAGTGATACCTTCTAATGCGCTTGTGAGATCAGGCGTAATTAATTTGTTATGTTTGACAATAAATATATTTTCACCTGACCCTTCAGTAACAAAGCCATTTACATCGAGGAGTAGGGCTTCATCGTAGCCATCTTGATTTGCTTCTTGATGAGCTAGAATTGAATTCATATAGTTACCATTTGCTTTAGCTTTACACATGGTGATGTTGACATGATGCCTTGAAAAAGAAGATGTTTTTACGCGAATGCCATTTTCAAGAGCCTCCTTGCCCATATATGCACCCCATTCCCATGCTGCAACAATGATATGAGTTGATAGAGTTTTTGCTGAAATGCCCATAGCTTCGGCACCATAAAATGCCATGGGTCTAATGTAAGCGGATTCAAGCTTGTTTTCTTTAACCGCCTTCTTATGAGCATCCATAATGACATTTTTGTCATAAGGCATTTTCATTCCAAGAATATGCGCAGAATTAAAGAGTCGATCCGTATGTTCTTTTAGCCTAAAAATAGCCGTACCTTGACTTGTTTTGTAGGCCCTCACTCCTTCAAAGACACCCATACCATAGTGAAGTGTGTGAGTGAGGACATGAGTCTTCGCTTCACGCCATGGCGTCATTTTATTATCAAACCAAATGTGTCCGTCACGGTCTTCCATTGATGTTGGGATTGCCATAGTTTTCCTTAAAATTGGTAAATCTTTGTTAGCTTTCTTATGGGCTTATTGCCATTTATTGACATGATAAAATGAATCGCTTTTATTGAGAAATATATTATGAAAAAAATTACACTTTTATTTTTAATCTTTATTTGTCTTGTCTCTTGTCAAAAAGCGCATGAAGAGAGTTTTACAGGTACCGATATAAGCTCAGCGCCTATGAATACGTCTTTTAAATTAAGAGATTTTAACGGGCATACACGGACTTTAGAAGAATTTAAAGGAAAAGTGGTCGTGCTCTTTTTTGGATTTACGCATTGCCCAGATATATGTCCTACAACCATGACCGATCTTAAAAAAACAATGAATTTACTAAAAGATAAGTCTTCGGGCGTACAAGTTATTTTTATTACGCTAGATCCAGGTCGCGATACTGAGGAAGTCTTGAAAAAATTTATTCCAACATTTAATAGTTCTTTTCTTGGTCTTACTGGTTCAGCAAGCGAAATTGATAAAGTTGCAACTCAATTTAAGATTTTTTATGAAAAGGTAAATAACGAGAGTAAAGCAGGCTATACAATTGATCATAGTGCAGGTTTATATGTCATCGATAAGAACGGAAACATTAAACTTCACATAAGCAACGGAGAAAAGCCTGAAGACATTGCGAGTGACCTCGCAAAACTGATTTAACCAATAAGGTATAAGTCGCTTGAGAGTGTTTTAAGTTCTTTTTCTGATGAGCGGTATTCAGGAAGTACTTTTTCTACTTCCTCCCAAAAGCGATTCGAATGATTCATCTCTTTCAAGTGAGCTAGCTCGTGGCAGATTACATAATTAATAATATGAGGAGGTGCTTGAATAAGCCTCCAATTAAGTCTTATCTCTTTTTTAGAGTTACAACTTCCCCATCGAGATTTTGCATTTGATAAGTAAACATC
>DOEL01000031.1:4930-8836 GCA_003533095.1 Methylophilaceae bacterium
CCATTTTGAAACAAGTTTTGCTGAGTGAATTTGATCATTAACGCGATTTGTATTGACATGCAATATATCTTTATCTTGAAGAACAGAATTTGTTTTACTTGCCTTAAGACTCAGGATCACTTTATTTCCCAAAATATGAATTAATTCACCTGTTTTCCAATTAATTTTCTTTTTCTTGCTTAATTGAAGGGAAAGTTTCTCTTGAATCCAGTCAAGCTTTGGCGCAATAAGTTCTTCAATGCGAGATCTAGGGATAAGAATTGGCGCGTGAATGACAAGCCCATCATGATCAACTTTTAAACCAATTGTTCTTCGATTTCTTCTTTTTAAGAGGTATTTAATTTTTTTACCGCTAGGTAAAAATAGCTCAAGATTGGTAGGTTTTAAATTAATCATTTAAATGTAAAACCTCTTTTTCAATCCAATTTTCAGTAAGCTTAATAATTTCATCAGGCGCTTTATTCTTGACATCAATAGGTTCGCCAATGCTCACTTGAATTGTTCCAGGTTTTTTAAGAATTGAATTTTTTGGCCAAAATAAACCTGCGTTATGAGCAACAGGAATAACTTGCGTATTAGTTTTTGAAGCAACCCAGGCTCCGCCAATATGATATTTGCCTTTATGTCCTGGCTGCGTTCTTGTGCCTTCGGGAAACATGACAATCCAAAAACCTTTTTTAAGTCGATCGAGACCTTGGATAAGAATTTGTTCTAGAGATTTTCGTCCTGCTTTGCGATTAATGGCAATCGGTGAAGTCATAGCTAAACCCCACCCAAAAAATGGAACCCACAATAACTCTCGTTTAAGAACCCAAACTTGTGGAGGAAAGATTTTCTGAAAGGCAAGCGTTTCCCATGCTGATTGATGTTTGGAAAGTACAATCGATGCTGTAGAACCTATGTTTTGCTCCCCTTTGACAACAAAATTTAGATTACAGGAAATTCGAAGCCAATATAGCATTGTTTTAGCCCAAATTGAAATAAATTTATATCGTGCGACAGGGGGAAACGGAAATGTAAGAAGAGATACCAAGGTGAATGGAATAGTAAAAATCCACATACCAACTAGAAAAATAATGGATCTTAAATAAAGCATTATTTTAAGTTAAGCGTACTCCGTAATAATTCTTTGTGTCGCATCAGCGAGATTTTCACAGATCCAAGTGTTTTTGGGTAGCCCACCTTTACTAAGCGTCTCTTCACCCTTGCCTGTTTTAACAAGTATAGGTTGCGCGCCAACTGCATCAAAGGCTTGAAGATCTCTTAGGGAGTCTCCTATAGCTGGCACTTTTTTTAAATCAATCGCGAATCTATGAGCAATTTCTTTTAACATGCCTGGTTTTGGTTTGCGGCATTCGCAATTCTCTTCTGCTCTGTGAGGACAAAAAAAGATAGCATCAATATGCCCACCCTGTTGTGAGAGTAATTTAAACATTTTTTCATGAATAAGATTGAGTGTTGATACATCAAATAAACCTCGGCTAATTCCTGATTGGTTAGTTGCTATAACAACTTTAAAATTAGATTGGTTTAAGAGTGCAATTGATTCTAGGCTATCTTGAATTGGAATCCATTCATTAGGCGTTTTAATAAAATTTACGCTATCTTCATTAATTACGCCATCTCTATCTAGAATGACTAATTTCATAATTTAGGATGAGAGTTTGGACAGATCAGCAACTAGATTCATAGCTGAGTAGAGTTTTTCGAGAAGGGCAAGTCGATTCATTTTAAGTGATTCATTTTCCACATTTACCATGACATCGTTAAAGAATTGATCGATCGGATTTTTGAGTTTGCAAAGTAATTTTAATGATCCTGAGTAATTATTTGCTAGATATTCTTTTCTAGCATCAGCGTCTACCAAATCTAACGTTTTGTACAAATTAATTTCTGCTATATCTTTAAGTAAAGTTGGATCAACTTTTAATGTAGTTTTAAGATCTGCTTTTTTAAGAATATTGCCAACTCTTTTATTAGCTGATGCCAGATCTTTGGACTCTGGAAGCGCTGAAAATTCTCTAATTGCATTTAATCTTTTAGGAATTTCACAAATTAATCCTGAGTCAATAGAAAGAACAGCCTCGATATCAAGTGCACCATAACCTTGATCTTTAAAAAAATTGGATATTCGATCGTAGATAAAAGTATTAAGGTCTTTAGATTCAGCTAAATTTGTGGCCTTAATAGAATCAGAAATAGTTGTATTTAAATTTAAGCCAATATTTTTTTCAGTCAGAATACGAATGATTCCAATAACTTGGCGTCTCAACGCAAAAGGATCTTTATCGCCCGTCGGTTTTTCGCCAATACTAAATAAGCCTATTAAAGTTTCAATTTTGTCTGCAATGGAGACGATATCGCCTACAGAGCTTCGTGGAAGTGTGTCACCAGAAAATCTCGGCTTGTAGTGATCTTCAATAGCAAATGCCACTTCTTCTGAAATTTTTTCATTGAGTGCATAATATCTTCCCATCACACCCTGAAGTTCTGGAAACTCACCAACCATATGGGTAGATAAATCTGCCTTAGATAAGTCGGATGCAAGTAATACAGCGTCAAGCAATTTAGTTTGATTTAAATTTTTTACAATGAGTGATGCAATTGTTTTAACTCTTTCAGATCTCTCTGATTGAGTTCCAAGTTTATTGTGGTACACAATATGTTTAAGTTGCGAAAGGTAATCTTGCAGAGGTTTTTTCTTATCTTGAGTATAGAAAAATTCTGCATCCGATAATCTTGGCCTAATCACTTTTTCATTGCCTTGAATGATAAGGCCTGAATTTTTTGGACATATATTTGAAACAATTAAAAATTGGTTCGCAAGTTTATTGTTTTTATCAATCAAGGGAAAATACTTTTGATTGGCCTTCATAGTTAAAATAAGACACTCTTGAGGTACTTCAAGAAACTTCGACTCAAACTCGCCTACTAAAACATTTGGATATTCAACGAGCGCAGTCACTTCTTCAAGAAGGTCTTCATCATCGATGGGAGTGAGCTGACTTTGAAGATTAGTAGCTTTATCATTCAATTCATTTTTAATTAATGTTTTTCTTTCTTCGAAAGATACGATGACATTGCCCTCGTTTTTCATTTGCTCTTTATATTGATCAGCATGTTGAATCTCAATTATCTCTTTTTTTGATTCAAAGCGATGGCCAAGCGTCGATCGATTGGATTCGATCCCTAGGACATTCGTTTTAATGATATTGGCACCGTGAAGAATAACTAATCCATGAGCTGGTCTTACAAAATTAACAGTCGTCCATCCATCCGAGAGCTGATAGGACATCATTTTTTTTATGGGTAAGCGCGTTAGGCTTGATGATATGCATTCAGCAATAACATCTTTTAGCTTTGCTCCCTCTACATCTTTATCAACGTATAAAATTTCACTATTATTTTCATTTTTTTTAGTGATGAGATTTAGGGCTTTTTCATCTAAACCAATGCCATGTAATTTTTTTAATAGGGCTTCAGTTGGTTTTCCTGAAACATCTAATCCAATAGATGCTGGCATTAATTTGATAGATGTATTTTGATTTGCAGCTTCATCTTTGACATCTTTAAGGTATACACCGATTCTTCTTGGCGTAGAAAAAATTGAATCTTCTGACGTTTCACTTACAAGATGATGTTTTACAAGAAATTCCTTTACACTTTTTGCAAATGCTATACCAAGCTGTTTTTGTGATTTTGGAGGTAGCTCCTCCGTCAAAAGCTCTATAAGGAGATTATCTAGCTTCACGATTTAATTGTCTTTTTTGCATTAAGTTGATCAATCGTTTCTTTTGCATGATTTTTATCAGCTAAAGGGAAGCCCAGATTTGCTCGGCTCAAAAGATAGCTGCTTGCAACATTTCTGGCTAGATTTCGAATGCGACCAATATATTCTGCTCTTTC
>DOEL01000084.1:0-1686 GCA_003533095.1 Methylophilaceae bacterium
GATCGAACCAAAGTTTTTAATGACCGAGGTTTCTTTGAAGCAAAATCCAAAATTACCACTGATGTTAATCAAGGAGTTGTTGTGGCAACCTTAGGTTACTGGAGACAACATAATAATGGTGTCGTAAATTCTGTAAGTTCAAATGCTTATGGGGATATGGGTCACTCACCAACATCTCACGATTGTCTTGTTGAAGTGCAGCTTATTTAATCGAATTGTCATTACAAAAACAATTTTCACCAGGCCTCATTGACCTTTTTAATAGAAAGATAAATTATCTTCGTCTATCAATCACAGATCGCTGTGATTTTCGATGTGTATATTGTATGAATGAGGATATAGAATTTTTACCTCGTGATGAAATGCTCTCACTGGAAGAGTCAGCAAGAATTGTTAAAATTTTTGCTTCACTCGGAGTTACTAAAGTAAGAATTACCGGTGGTGAGCCATTAGTAAGAAAAAATATTGGTTGGTTTTTTCATAAAATATCAACTATACCCACGATCAAAGAGATCGTTATAACAACAAACGGTAGTCAATTAAGTCAACATGCGGAAATGCTAAAAAAATCGCATGTTAAAAGAATTAATATAAGTCTTGATTCTCTAGACGATGCTTTGTTTAAAAAAATTACACGTGTGGGTGATTTAAATAAAGTTTTAAAAGGAATTGATAAAGCTATCGAAATAGGATTCTCAAATATCAAGCTTAATACAGTTTTAATGCGACATTCAAATGATCATGAAGCTATTAATCTTGTCAATTTTGCTATTGAAAAAAAATTAGATATTTCTTTTATAGAAGAGATGCCTCTCGGTAATATTGATCACAAAAGAAAAGATACTTTTATTAGCAATGATGAAATTTTAAAAAAATTACAAGCGCACTTTAATTTAATCCCAACTACTTTCAATTCAGGCGGCCCGGCAAAATATTGGCAACTTGCAAATGAAACCACCAAGATTGGTTTTATTTCCCCTCATAGCCATAATTTTTGCGATACATGCAATCGAGTAAGGGTATCCTCAAAGGGTGAATTATTTTTATGCTTGGGACAAGAAGAGAAAATTGAGCTCATGCCACTTTTACGTCAATTTCCAAATGAAGACTGGCCCATCCAAAAAGCTATTATCGAAAGTATGATGACCAAACCTAAAGCACATGATTTTAATCTCGAAAGATCCAAACCTTCTGTTGTTAGATTTATGTCGCACACTGGGGGTTAGATTTAAGTGAATGCGTCAATCACAGTGGTCATCCTAGCGGGTGGCCAATCTAAACGCATGGAAGTCAAAAATAAGGCTGCTATTTTATTTCAAGGAAGACCTTTGATCCAACATGTCATTGATCATATGCATTCCCAGGCAAAAAATATCGTCATCAATACACATCAAAATCAAAAAGATTTTGAAGTATTTCATTTGCCTCTCATCAACGACATAACAGATAAGCATGAAGGGCCGCTTTTAGGAATTCTATCGAGTCTCCTCACAATTCAATCTGATTGGATACAATTTGTGCCATGTGATACGCCTCATCTTCCAAAGAATCTTGTCGCACGATTAATGGAAGCGGTAAAAATGGAAAAAACTCTAATAGCAGTCCCACAAACTATTGATGGCTTGCAATCTACCTGTCTTTTATGTCACTCATCTTCATTAAAAAATCTTCAAGATTTTTTTAATG
>DOEL01000084.1:1988-3151 GCA_003533095.1 Methylophilaceae bacterium
GGAAGAAAAATTGAAAACTGGATAAAACAGTTACCATTTTCTATAGTGAAGTTTGATGATCAATTTGAATTTATGAATATCAACACGAAAAAAGAGTTAGAGAAAGCTACCTTATGAAAAAAATAAGTTTAAAAGACTTAATTTCCGATTCTAAGATGACACATGATTATGATCCTGATGCAATGTCAGTTGAAAAAGCTAAAGCTTGGATTGCCAATTTTTTAAACCCCGTCAGTGAATATGAAATAATTCACATCAAAGATGCGCTCAATCGCATTGTGGCAGAGCCTATTGTAGCTACTATCAATGTACCCAATCATGATAATTCAGCCATGGATGGTTATGCGATTAACTTAACTAAACTGCCTAGTGATGGGCCTTTTAGCCTTAAAGTCACAGGAAAGGTTTTTGCAGGGAACCAGCTCGAGGGTAACACAAACGAAGCTGTTCGCATCATGACAGGGGCCAGCATTCCTTCAGGTCTCAATGCGGTGATTGCACAAGAACATGTTGAAATTAAAGAAGATGTGATTACATTCACTCTAAAACCTCTAGCAAATCAAAACATTCGTCTCATAGGTGAAGATATAAAAAACGGTCAAACGATACTTGAGAGAGGGCGACAAATAAAGCCCTGTGATTTGGGTCTTCTTGCTTCCTTAGGTATTGACTCTATTAAAGTTTATCGAAAAATTAAAGTAGCTTTTTTTTCGACAGGTGATGAAATTATTTCAATTGGCAACCCTTTATCACATGGACAAGTATACGATAGTAATCGTTATAGCCTTATTGGTCTTTTAAAATGTCTTGGAGTAGAGGCGATTGACCTTGGCGTTATTCCCGACAATAAAAAAAATATTGAAGACACTTTAAAAAAAGCTAGTGATGGGGCTGATGTAATTATCACGACAGGTGGGGTGTCTGTGGGCGAAAAAGATTATATGAAAGAAATATTAAAAAAAATTGGCGAAATTTTGTTTTGGAAAATTTCTATGAAGCCAGGACGACCTCTCGCTTACGGAAAAATTGGTCGCTCCCATTACTTCGGGCTTCCAGGAAATCCCGTATCGACTATGGTGACTTTTTATCAATTTGTGAGAGAAGCTATTCTCACTTTATCCGGCCAAACACCTATTCCAAGGATTCCACTGATCAAAGCGAAA
>DOEL01000064.1 GCA_003533095.1 Methylophilaceae bacterium
TATTATTGAGGAAAATGTTTCTATCGCTAATGGTGTGACTATCCATGGCGGAGTAATAATTGAAAGTGATAATGTCATTGGCGATAATTCAATCATTCATCCTAATGTTGTTTTAAAGACAAATACAATCATCGGTAAAAATTGCACTATATACGCTGGCGCTGTGATTGGGTCAGATGGCTTTGGTTATGCAAAAGATAATGACAAATGGCTAGCTATACCTCAAATAGGAAAGGTTGTTTTAGGTGATAACGTTGATATTGGCTCAAATTCAACCATAGATCGCGGTGCCTTAGATGATACTATTATATCTAGTGGCGTTAAAATTGATAATTTAGTGCAGATTGGACATAACTGTATTATTGGTGAAAATACGATTATTGCGGGCTGTGTGGGTATTGCTGGTAGTGCTAAAATTGGTAAAAATTGTGCTATTGGAGGAGCTGCTATGATCTTAGGGCACTTATCAATTACAGATAATGTCACGATTTCACCTGGTTCAATGATTACAAGATCAATAAATAAATCCGGCACATATACTGCGCTTATGCCTTTCCAAGATCATGAAGCGTGGCTTAAAACGGCAGCAAAAATTAGAAGACTATAATAATTAGGAATATTAAAGATGGCTGACAACACCGCGATGGATATACATGAAATTTTAAATCACTTGCCTCACAGATATCCATTTGTACTTATTGATAGAGTGATTTCAATGGAGCTTGGTAAGGAAATTTTTGCCATTAAAAATGTTTCAATTAACGAGCCTTTTTTTCCAGGGCATTTTCCATATTATCCTGTGATGCCGGGTGTTTTAATTGTAGAAGCAATGGCTCAAGCTGCCGCTATTTTGTCTTTTAAGACCATGGATACAAAACCGTCGGATGATTCAGTTTATTATTTTGCTGGAATAGATAATGCGCGCTTTAAAAAACCAGTTTCGCCGGGCGACCAACTTATTATCCATGTAAAAATTGACCGTGTCCTAAAAGGTATTTGGAAGTATATTGCAGTAGCTAAAGTTAATGATGAGGTCGTTGCTGAAGCAAATATGATGTGCATTTTAAAGCCCATCGAGAAAAAATAAACCTATAAAGTTGTATTATTTTGATTCATCCTACCGCAATTGTTAATTCCAAAGCTAATTTAGATTCTAGCGTTCAAGTTGGTCCTTATTCAATTATTGATGCAGATGTAAATATTGGACCAGGATCGGTTATTGGTAATCATGTAACAATTACTGGAAATACAACGATCGGGAAAAATAATCATATATATCACAACAGTTCTATCGGTGAATCGCCTCAAGATAAAAAATATAATCACGAAAAAACATTTTTAGAGATTGGCGACAACAATACAATTAGAGAGTTCTGCACATTTAATCGAGGTACTGCTCAAGATCAAGGCTTAACAAAAATAGGTAATAATAATTGGATTATGGCTTATGTACATATTGCACATGATTGTGAAATTAAAAATCACACCATACTTGCAAATAACTCATCTCTTGCTGGCCATGTATCAATTGATGACTATGCAATATTAGGAGGTTTTACTCTAGTTCATCAATTTTGTAAGATTGGTAGCCACATTATTACAGCAGTAAATACTGTAGTTTTTAAAGATATACCGCCTTATGTTATAGCTGCTGGTTATGATGCAAAGCCAAATGGTATAAATGCTGAAGGTTTAAAGAGGAGAGGATTTGACCCTAAGATCATTGCTAAAATAAAAGAGGCTTATAAAATTTTATATCGGCAAGGTCTTTCTCTTAATGAAGCTGAAGAAAAAATTAAATTATTAAGTAAAGATACTGAAGAGCTTAATCTTTATATAGATTTTATTGCAAAATCTACCCGCGGTATTATTCGCTAACAATGAAAACAATTGCTATAGTTGCCGGAGAATCTTCCGGAGACTTGCTAGGAAGTCACTTAATCAAGTCTTTGAAATCAGCGCGTTCTGACCTTAAGTTTATTGGTATAGCCGGGCCAAAAATGATAAAGGAAGGTGCGACTTCATTTTTTTTAATGGAAGAACTTTCAGTGAGAGGCTATTTTGAAGCCTTTAGAAAATTATTTCATCTTATTAAGCTAAGAAAGAAACTTCTAAATCAAATTTTAAATGAAAAACCTGATTTATTTATTGGCATTGACGCACCTGATTTTAATTTTTGGATTGAAAAGCAATTAAAGAAAAAAGGTGTGCCTGTAATTCATTATGTCAGCCCTTCCATTTGGGCATGGAGAAGAAACCGACTTAGAAAAATTAAAAAATCTATTGATCATATGCTGACTATATTTCCATTTGAAAAAAATATTTATTCAAAAGCAAATATCCCAGCAAGTTTTGTCGGTCACCCGCTTGCTGATATGATCCCGCTTTATTCCAATAAAAAGAAAGCGCAAGATAAGCTTAAAATTATTAAAGCTACCAAAGTGATTGGACTATTGCCAGGGAGCAGGCAAGGCGAGGTAAAATGGCATGCTCAACTTCTAATAGATTCAGCGATTGAAATATCAAAAAAAATTCGTGATGTTAAATTTTTAGTGCCTTTACCGACTAGAGAAACATACGACATTTTTTCAAAAATACTATTTAAAAATACACATGCAGAATTAGATATTCAATTGCTTATTGGACATGCATCAGACGCCATTAATGCAGCAGATCTAGTGATTGTGGCATCGGGTACGGCAACTTTAGAAACTGCTCTTTATAAAAAACCTATGATCGTTATTTACAAAATGTCATCCATTAGCTGGCAAATTCTTAAACGTATGCGATATTTACCGTTTGTAAGTCTTCCAAATATCCTTCTTAATAAATTTCTCGTGCCAGAACTTTTACAAAGCGATGCTACATATGCAAATATTTCTTCAAAAGCTATCGAGATTATAAAAGATGCTTCTTACAGAAAAAATTTATTAATTCAATTTACAAAAATACACCATCAGTTAAAACAAAATACATCTGATCGTCTAAATAAAGTTATTTTGAAATTCATAAAGTAAATGCAAGATAACTTAATCTGCGGTGTTGATGAGGCTGGAAGAGGGCCTTTAGCAGGCCCAGTTTACGCTGCAGCAGTTATATTAGGCCCAAATTTTAATAGGGAAGGCTTACGTGATTCTAAAAAGCTTTCTGAATCAAAACGATATTTTCTAGCTGAACACATTAAGAAAAATGCGTTAGCCTGGTCAGTTGGGATTTGTAGCGCAGTTGAAATAGATGAGTTAAATATTCATCAAGCGACACTTTTAGCTATGCAAAGAGCTATATATGCATTAAGCGGTTTTTCTTCAATTAAAATTATGGTAGATGGACTATTTTGTCCTAATGTAGACTTCTCATGTGAAGCCATAGTGAAAGGTGACGATAAAGTTCCAGAGATTTCTGCAGCTTCAATTATCGCTAAAACTGAACGCGATATAAAAATGATTGAAATTGATAAAGTTTATCCTGCCTATCAATTTAAAAAACATAAAGGTTATCCAACCAAATTACATATTGAGATGATTAAAAGCAAAGGGCTTTGTGAATACCACCGAAAGAGCTTTTCACCTATAAAAGAAATGTTAGCTTTGCAATAGAAATACACAAGGCTTATTTTTTAAATCCGTTGCAATTTCCTTTTTCCAATCCCTGATATTCTTTGTCAGAATAAATTCATTTTCCGACGTTATATTCAACCCTATACAAAGTTTAGTTTGTTCCCTAAGATTCTCAATCAAATCATTATAAACATGCTGATTTCGGTATGGCGTTTCAATAAAAATCTGTGTTTCATTATTTTTCTTTGATTCATTTTCAATTGAAATTATTTTTTTTACTCTTTCATCTTTGTCAGAAGGTAGGTAGCCATGAAACTTGAATTGCTGTCCATTAAGGCCTGAAGCCATGAGCGCCAAGAAAATTGATGATGGCCCTGTCATTGGTGTGACTTTGATTTTGTTTTGGTGGGCTAAAGCAACTATTTTTGCCCCAGGATCTGCGACCGCTGGACAGCCTGAGTCGGAGAGCAAACCAACGTGAAAGCCTTTTAAAAGGGGAGGTAAAAAATTTTTAATCTCTTCTTCGCTGGTAGATTTGTTTAGAACTTTAAAATTTAACTGATGAATAGGCTTATGAAGGTTAAGTGCACTTAGATAAAATCGAGCCGTTTTTTCATTTTCGACAATAAAATAATCTAAATCCTCAACAATTTTTTTATGTTTCTCTAAAAGAACAGATTCTTTAGAATTTTGGTCTATTGGAACTGGGATAAGATATAAAATTCCCTTTTGATTATCTGTCATTAAAATACAACGCCTTCATTACGAAGCATATTAGATAGTTCTATAAGGGGAAGTCCTATCAGTGCTGTTGGATCTTCACCTTTTATGTAATCGAGAAGAGTAATGCCAAGGCCCTCAGATTTAACGCTTCCTACGCAATTATAAGGCTGTTCTTTTGATAAGTATGATTCGATTATCTCAGAGTTTAATTTTTTGTATTTCACTTCAAAATCAACGACACATTCTTGTATTTTTTTAGTTTGAGTATTTAGTAAACAAAGAGAGGTATAAAAATTCACAACCTTTCCACTTAGAAATTGAAGTTGTTTTGTAGCCATATCATGTGTGTTTGGTTTTTCAATAATTTGATTATGACATTCTGCTATTTGATCTGAACCAATGATAAGAGAATTGGAGTAATGTGGTGCAACTTTAAATGCTTTTTCCCTTGCAAGTCTTACAGAGACTTTTTTTGCATTTTCAGCCATCTGAGGCGATTCATCGATATCAGGACTAAAGACATCAAAGGGTAATTTAAAACGTGATAATAATTCTCTTCGATATGGAGATGATGATGCTAAAACAAGCGTTATCATGCATTGTTTTCTTTATGTTTCAGGTTGAATTTCTAATAAGGTTTCGTCTGGAGATACAGACTCACCTTTTGCGACATGGATTGCAACTACAATACCTGAAGTAGGGGATTGAATTTCATTCTCCATCTTCATGGCTTCAATAACAATCACGCTATCTCCAGCTTCAATCCTATCACCAATTTTCACTTTTACATCAATGATTGTCCCAGGCATAGCTGTTGTAATACAGCCCTCATGGTTAGGTCTAGGCCTTAATGGTTTTGAATTTTCTTGAGTTTGTTTTTTTGATGTTTTTTTTCCATTAGTCACTTCAACTTCATTTAAAGTTTCTACTAAAACTTCTTCAGAAATTCCATCTACCGAGACATAGAATGGTCTTCTAGCTTCACCTGTATAGCCTGACCCCGTTAATTTAATATTAAATGTTTCACCATGAAGTGTAACGTTGAACTCACTTGGAGCAAATTTTTCTGCAGATGAAAATACACTATCTTTCGAAAGAAGCGGCTCAGGCTTGATGCTACCCGCATTTCTTTCCTGTAAAAATATTTTAGCAATATCAGGAAACATAGCGTACGTTAAAACATCTTCATCAGATTTTGTAATTTGCTCTGCTTCAATTTTAAGTTTTGCAAGCTCGGGCTCTAGAAGATCTGCGGGCCTGCATGTTAATGGTTTTTTATCACCAATTGCCATTGTTTGTATTTTTTGATTGACTTTGCCGGGTGCTTTTCCATATTCACCCATGAAATAACTTTTTATTTCATTTGTTATTGATTTGTATCGAGCCCCCGTTAAAACGTTTAATACTGCTTGCGTTCCCACAATTTGCGAAGTTGGTGTTACAAGTGGAGGGTATCCTAAATCTTCACGTACTTTCGGTATTTCAAGAAGTACCTCATTCATGCGGTCTAATGCGCCTTGTTCTTTAAGTTGGTTAGATAAATTTGAGATCATTCCTCCAGGTACCTGATTGCTTAAAACGCGTGTATCTACTCCTGTGTAATCGGATTCATATTGCCAATATTTTTTTCTTGCGACTTTCAGATACTCACTAATTTCCTCAACTTTTTTAATATCAATATCTGTCTTATAACCCAAGTCTTCTAAGGCAGCGATTATTGATTCTGTTGATGGATGGCTAGCGCCTTCAGCAAAACTTGAATTACATGTATCAATAATTTCAGCGCCATTTTGTACTGCAGTTAAAAGATTAATACTTGCTAACCCAGATGTTGCATGAGAGTGAATATGAATCGGTAGTGAAACTGATTTTTTTAAAGATGTTACAAGGTTTTTAGTTGCTGAGGGTGTTAAGAGACCTGCCATATCTTTAATAGCTATAGTGTCGCATCCATAATTTTCCATTTCTTTTGCAAGATTAACGAAATAAGGAATGTCATGCACTGGGCTTGTGGTATAGCTTAGAGTACCTTCCGCATGTTTTTTGTATTTTTTGACTGATTTAATAGATGTTGTAAGATTTCTGACATCATTCATAGCATCAAAAATTCTAAATACGTCTACACCATTATTTGCAGATTGCTTTACAAATGCATCAACAACATCATCGGAATAATGACGATATCCCAATAAATTCTGCCCTCGAAGAAGCATTTGTATGCGGGAGTTTGGTAGCGCTTTTCTTAAAAGCTTTAAACGTTCCCATGGGTCTTCTTTTAAGAATCTAACGCAAGCATCGAATGTAGCGCCACCCCATGCTTCAATGGACCAAAAGCCAAGTGCATCTAATTGGGAACATATCGGAAGCATGTCTTCGGTGCGAAGTCTTGTCGCAATCTGACATTGATGCCCATCTCTTAAAACTAATTCGGTGATATGTATTTTTTTCATAGATTTTTAAATGCCTTCATGTGCTGCAATCGCTGCTGATATGGCTGCTGCCATTAATTCAGGAGGAAATTGACTTTGGTAGTTTATAAGCTCTGGGTGATCATCTACAAAACTTGTATTGAAGTTTGCTTCTTTAAATTGTTTATTGTTCATTATTTCTAAATAATAAGGGATTGTTGTTTTAACTCCAAATACAACAATATCATTGAGTGCTCTTTTGCCTCGCTGAATAACACTTTCCCAATTTAATGCCCATACCGTGAGTTTTGCACACATAGAATCGTAATAAGGAGGAATTACATATCCTGTGTAGATGGACGCATCAATCCGAACACCGGGGCCGCCAGGTGCGTAATAACGTGTAATTTT
>DOEL01000074.1 GCA_003533095.1 Methylophilaceae bacterium
GGAATGTTAGCCTTGATAAGTCCTGTAATGACATCAACAGACGGTCTTTGTGTCGCTAAAACTAAATGGATACCAGAAGCTCTTGCTTTTTGGGCAAGTCTTGCGATGAGCTCTTCAATTTTTTTACCTACTACCATCATTAAATCTGCAAGCTCATCAATCACAATCACAATAAGTGGCATTTCAGATAAAGGTTCAGTATTTTCTGGGTTCACAGGATCCGCGATTGGTGTGCCATCCTTCAAACTATCTTTAATTTTTTGATTGTATCCTGCTAGATTTCTAACGCCTAACATCGACATCAATTTATAACGTCTTTCCATTTCAGCTACACACCAATTTAATGCATTTGCTGCTTGGCGCATATCAGTGACGACTGGGGCTAATAGATGGGGGATGCCCTCATACACAGACAACTCAAGCATTTTAGGATCAATAAAAATCATCCTAACTTTTTCAGAATTAGCTTTATAGAGCAAACTTAAAATTAATGCATTTATTGCAACTGATTTACCTGATCCTGTCGTACCTGCAATTAACACATGTGGCATTTTTGATAAATCAGCAACTTCTGGTCGGCCAGAAATATCTTTACCTAAAGCAATCGTAAGTGAAGCGCTCGTATCTGCAAATATTTGAGAGCTCATAATTTCAGACAAGTAAACAATCTGCCTCTTGGGATTAGGGATTTCTAGTCCCATACATGTTTTTCCAGGAATCGTTTCAACTACACGAACACTGACAACTGAAAGGGCTCGCGCTAAATCTTTTGATAAGTTCGTAACTTGGCTCCCTTTCACACCTGGTGCGGGTTCAAATTCATAACGTGTAATCACAGGACCTGGTTGAGCAGATATCACTTTGGCTTCAATACCAAAGTCCATTAATTTTTTCTCAATGAGTCGAGAGATAAACTCTATCGTTTCAGGTGACTGAGGTTCGACCTGATGAGAAGGCTGATCTAAAAGATGAAGCGGTGGTAATAAATTATCACTAAAATTAAATAGTGGAATTTGTTTTTCTTTTTGAACGCGTTCGCTTTTCTTAAATTCAACTTCTGGAGTTTCAATATTTACAGGGGATCTGTTTTCAGATTTTTTTCGTTCACTCTCCAAAAGCTCCAATCTCTGCTTCTCGATGATTCTTCCATGTTTGCGATCTTGCCAATCTCTATATCGAAATTGCACTCTTTGAAATAATGCAAAAGTAAAATGACCAAAATGCTCTGAAATTTTAAGCCATGACCATCCTGTAAATAAACTAAACCCAATTGCAATAGATGTGATTAGAAAAATACATGATCCTATGTAGCCCAGAGATGCACGTAATGCGTGATCAAATAATTTCCCAAGTAAGCCTCCTTGGCTGAGAGGAAATTGAGCTGGGAGATCAATAAGATGGCCAGCCTCAAATGCAGAAGAACTTGAGATAAGAAGAAAGAAACCAAAATAATTAAAAAGTAAAAAAGAGCGATAGCCTTTAAAGTCATTATTGTATTGTGGGTAAAGAAGCCAAATACTAAAGAAACATAAAAAGCTTAACCACCAACTTGATAAGCCAAAAATGTAGAGTAGTAAATCAGATAAATATGACCCAATGATACCGCCAGCATTATGAATTGAATTTACGCCACTGACACTATGAGACCATGAAGGGTCTTGGTTCGAATAGGTAGCAAGTGTGATAGTTAAATAAAAGCCTAAAAAAATTAAACTTAACCACCAAGCTTCACGTGTTAGCTTATTTTTAATCCCACTCAGCTTATTGTCTTGAGGGGTTTGGCTCGCTTTTGTAGATTCTGATTTTTTTTTAAAAAACAAGATTGTAAGTACTCGGAATGTTTAATCAATTATATCAGTTTGATATGCCAAAAAATGATGAAAAAAGCCTTAAAAAGCCCTTGTTCTAACAAAAAATAGGTTTGCTTAATCAAGCGATGAAAACTAAAATTGATCGTTTGTAACTTCACACTCTTTTCAGGAATTTTTTATGGCAAAACATGCTCGACTTATCATTTTGGGCTCTGGCCCGGCTGGCTATTCTGCTGCAGTATACGCAGCCCGAGCAAACCTCAATCCTGTGCTTATCACAGGTATTGCCCAAGGTGGTCAATTGATGACTACAACAGATGTTGATAATTGGCCTGCAGATCCTGACGGCGTTATGGGTCCTGAATTAATGGAACGTTTTGAAAAACATGCTAAACGCTTTAATACCGAAATTATTTTCGATCATATTCATACTACATACCTGAAAGAAAAGCCTATTCGACTCGTGGGTGACTCATCGGAATATACCTGTGATGCCCTTATTATTTCAACAGGTGCATCAGCAAAATATCTTGGATTAGATAGTGAAACTGCATTTTTAGGTAAAGGTGTTTCTGCTTGTGCTACATGTGACGGCTTCTTTTATAAAAACCAAGATGTAGCTGTGATCGGCGGAGGTAATACAGCGATTGAAGAAGCGCTTTATTTATCAAATATCGCAAGTAAAGTGACATTAATTCATAGGCGAGACAAATTTAAAGCTGAAGCTATTCAGATGGACAAAATATATGATCGCGTAAAAGAAGGGAAAATAGTCCTTGAAACGTTCAAAGTCCTAGAGGAAGTATTAGGTGACAGTTCAGGTGTTACAGGCATTAAAATTAAAGATGTAAATACAAATGAAACTAAATCAATTGTACTCAAAGGTATTTTCATTGCAATTGGGCATCAACCCAATACCTCAATTTTTGAAGGTCAATTACATATGGAAAATGGTTATATTGTAACCAATGCAGGTCGTGAAGGTAATTTTACAGCCACTTCAATTCCTGGCATATTCGCAGCAGGTGATGTTCAAGATCATATATACCGCCAAGCAGTAACAAGCGCTGGGACTGGTTGTATGGCAGCGCTGGATGCAGAAAGATTTTTAACAAAATAATGTCATGGCAACAAATGAGAAAGACGAAGTTGATTTATTTAGAGAGGCTATTAAAGGCGCGACTCCATTAAAAATCAGTCCGAAAAAAAAAGAACATAAAGCACCTCAAAAAAAACCCAAACCCGTCCCTCTTAATTTCATAAGGGACGAGAAACAAGCACTCATTGATTCTATAAGCGATCACTACGAACCACTTCATGATATTGAAAATGGCGAAGAGCTTTTTTACATCAGACAAGGTCACTCACCTGATATTTTAAAAAAACTACGAAAAGGCTATTGGGTTGTACAGAAATCTATTGATCTTCACGGAATGATTTCAGATGAAGCTAAAGCCTATGTTGTTCAATTTATTGCTGATTGTAAAAAAAATAATATTCGTTGTATTCGAATCGTGCATGGAAAAGGTTATAACTCTAAAAATAAAGAACCTATTCTTAAAAATAAATTAAAACATTGGTTAGCGCAAAAAGAAGAGGTGATAGCTTATGCTCAAGCAAGAGTTCATGATGGCGGCAGCGGTGCTGTCATTGTTTTATTAAGTGCTCACTAGGCTTTTCCAAGGAATCCACCACTTTGATGCTTCCAAAGTCTTGCGTATAAACCATTCTTTTTAATAAGTTTGGCATGACTACCTTCTTCAATAATTCTTCCTTTATCAATGACAATAAGCCTATCCATTTTTGCAATCGTAGATAAACGATGTGCTATAGCAATGACTGTTTTACCTTCCATAAGCTGGTAGAGACTTTGTTGAATTACGACTTCAATTTCCGAATCGAGTGCGCTTGTTGCCTCATCCAACAATAATATTGGAGCATCTTTAAGCATCACTCGTGCAATAGATATGCGCTGTCTTTGACCACCAGATAATTTAACACCTCTCTCACCCACATGAGCTTCATATCCTTTTCTATGAAAATTATCTTCTAGTTGCATTATAAAATCGTGTGCTTTTGCTCTTTTTGCTGCACGTATAATTTCATTTTGAGTTGCCTTAGGCCTACCATAAGCAATATTATCTTTAACGGAACGATGAAGAAGAGAAGTATCCTGTGTCACCATACCTATTTTTTCTCTTAAGCTATTTTGTTTTATTCCAGAGATATCCTGATTATCGATCATAATCACGCCCGATTTAAGATCATAAAATCTCAATAATAAATTTACGAGCGTAGATTTACCTGAGCCTGATCTTCCAACTAATCCAACTTTTTCTCCAGACTTGATATGTAGAGAAAAATTAGTAATAACAGATTTTTTTTGAGCAGGATAGTTAAAAACTATATTTTGAAATGAAACTGACGCTTTCTTTATTAGAAGATCTTTTGCATTTTTTTTATCTTTAATCTCTTGGTGCATTGAGAGTGTATTGAGTCCATCTTGAAGGATACCTATTTGTTCATATAGCGAGGTCATTTCCCACATTACCCAATGCGATATACCATTTAACCTAAGGGCCATTGCAGTTGAAGTTGCAATCACGCCAACCATAATCTCATTGCTTGACCAAAGCCAAATTGCGGCCATAGCAGTTCCAATCACTAAAAGCATACTTAATAAGTGGTTAATAATTTCAATCCAACTTACAAGTCGCATTTGTTTATTTACACTTAATAAAAATTCCTTCATTGCCACTTTTGCAAAGTTTGCTTCTCGTCCTGCGTGAGAAAAGAGTTTGATTGTACTTATATTGGTATAAGCATCTGTAATTCTTCCTGTCATGAGAGATCTAGCATCGGCTTGATTTCTTGATAGCTTACTTAAACGAGGTACAAAATAAATTAAAGCTAAAATATAAAACATTACCCATCCAACAAAAGGAAGCATCAATACATAATTAAATTTACCAATAACTAAAATCATAGTCAGAAAATAAATGACGACATAGATCAATATATCGGCCAATATGAACCATAAATCTCTAACAGCAAGTGCTGTTTGCATAACTTTTGCAGCAACTCTTCCTGCAAATTCATTATGATAAAAATTCATGCTTTGATTAAGAAGTAAACGGTGAAAATTCCAACGCATTCGCATAGGAAAAGTGCCAGCAAGAGCTTGATGCTTAATTAGTGTTTGAAATAAAATAAGAAACGTACTCAAGATTAAAATAAGTGCAGCTGATAACAACATAGATAAGTGTTGATTCAAAAAATCATTACGATTTGAATGATTTAATAAATCGATAAGTGATCCCATGTATGAAAATAAAACAGCTTCAAAACTTCCTATAAAGGCTGTTAATAGAGCCATACATAAAATTAACCACCTAAGATTTTTTGTACATAACCAAACAAATGGCAAAAGTGTTTTAGGTGGTGTGACTAAAAAATCTTCAGGGAATGGATTAAGTAGTTTTTCAAAATACTTAAACATGGAAGAGCCTAGTTAGACTCAATTAAACAAATAGCTTGAGCTGCAATACCTTCACCTCTTCCAGTAAATCCAAGCTTTTCGGTAGTGGTCGCTTTAATATTGATTTGATCTATATCTATATTGCAATCCACTGCAATATTTTTTTTAATTTGATC
>DOEL01000069.1 GCA_003533095.1 Methylophilaceae bacterium
ACATCCGCAAGATAGGGTTTTATTTTCTCTGCATGTGCCATGGAAAGATCAAATTGTTGATTCACATCTATCGGATCTTGCTTTAAATAATGCTGCAAAACGAAATTATGATAATCCATCACTTCAAAAAGTTTCTTTTTAAATGAATCTGGATTAAGTAAGTCGTACACGCGAAGAGAGCGTCTTGCCACCTTGTCCTCATAAGCAGGCCCAATGCCTTTGCCAGTCGTACCAATTTTTGCTTCACGCTTTGCTTCTCGAGCCTGATCGAGTGCCACATGATGTTTTAAGATTAAAGGACAACCTGGACTTACAAATAAACGACTTTTGACTTCGATGCCATCATTTTCAAGCGTTTTAATTTCATGAAGCAAATGCTCGATGTCTAAAACGACACCGTTACCAATAAAGCAATCTACATTTTTACGAATAATGCCTGAAGGTACTAAATTAAGTTTATATTCTTTTTGATTGGAGCCTTGTCCTATGACTAAAGTATGACCAGCATTATGTCCACCCTGAAAACGTACCACGCCTTCTGCATGATCGGTGAGCCAATCCACAATCTTACCTTTACCCTCGTCACCCCATTGCGTACCAATCACGACTAAATTTTTTGCCATCTTGAATTAAACCGTTTTTACTTTCCACGCTTTATTCGCGTCTTGAATCAATATGCGATCACAATTATTTTCTATGGCATTCATATTGCCAAATAAATCAATGGCGACGATTTCACCTTTTTGACGTAAAGACTCAATCGCCTTTTCTAATGCAGTATCTTTAAGTTGAGGGGCTAATATCGCTTTTGCTTTTTTACCATTGGGAAATAAAGTCACGATATTTTTTAAATCCATCGTAAAACCTGTTGCAGGACGATTGCGCCCAAAAGATGCGCCTATATTGTCATACCGACCACCAAGTGCAATCGGCGAATAGCAATTATCTGCGTATACAGAAAACACCAAACCATTATGATATTGGTAGCCACGAATATCACTTAAGTCATATGAAATTTTAATTGGATTAGCTTTTAGGGCTTTATCAATTTGAGTTAAAAATTGCAACGCATTTTGAATCGCTTTATCTTTTGGTAATACTTTCTCTGCTTCTTTTAAGATATTTACATCGCCATATAAACTCACAAGCGCAATCAATGCTTCGCGATTTTTTTTATCCATCGACTTTGTTAGATCAACCACTTCTGATTTATCTTTTTTTTGCATAGCTTGATATAACAAATCTATCTGATCACGGCCCATACCAGACGATGCAATGAGTGTGGTAAAAATATCGAGATGATTAAAATCAAACACGGGATTCTTAATGCCGATCGTATTAAGCGTTTTAATGAGAAGCGTTTGAATTTCAAGGTCCGCTTCAATACCATTAAATCCGTAGAGCTCAGCTCCAATTTGGAAAGGTTCTCTTGATTGTAAGAAGCTTGCAGGCTTTGTTCTTAATACTGAACCTGCATAAGATAATCTTGTGACTTCATCATTTTGAATAAGATGAGCATCAATACGAGCGACTTGAGGTGTGATATCAGCACGAACACCCATCAGCCTTCCTGATAATTGATCTACCACTTTAAATGTATCAAGATCCATATCTTGACCATTACTATTTAAGGATTCAATGTATTCCAACATAGGTGGAATGACATAGAGATAACCATGCGTTTGGTAGAGATCAAGAATAGAACGTCTTAAAGACTCAAGGTAGACCGCTTCATCGGGAAGCATGTCTTCAACATAATCTGGGAGTGTCCATTGATTCATCGACTATCGACCTAATAATAAAAAAATTAAACCTAGTAAGAAAGACATCAAACCCATAAAGCGAATTTGACCTGATCTCATTGTAATCATTTTTTTGAAAGTTTCACGCCACCCTTCAGGAAAACATAAGGGCATAAAACCTTCCAATACCAACATCAGACCTAAGGCTGAAAAAAGCCAGTTTTTCATAGCTATTCTTTTTTCTTCTTTGAGCTACGCATGTACTTTAAGAAATCAGAGTTAGGATCCAAGACCATGACATCACCCTTATCCCTAAAGCTCTTTTTATATGCCTCGATACTACGATAAAAAGCATAAAACTCAGGATTTTTAGCGTAAGCATTCGCATAGATTTCTGAAGCCTTTGCATCCCCTTCACCCTTCAACTTTTGTGCATCTTTGTAAGCTTCAGCAATAATCACATCGCGTTGCTTCTCAGCATCAGCACGAATTTTTTCTGAGGCTGCAAAACCTTGTGAACGTAATTCATTAGCAACTGATTTACGTTCTGCTTCCATACGTTGATAGACGGACTCACTCACTTCTTTCGGAAGATCGACACGTCTTAGACGCACATCTAAAATTTGAATCCCCATCGAACGTAAATCACGATCGGCTCGCTCTGTCAAAATTTGCATAATTTCTCCACGCTCACCTGATACCACATCGTGAATCGTTCTTTTGCCAAACTCAGCCCTTAATCCATCATTCACCGTCTGCGAGATTCTTCGTT
>DOEL01000002.1:0-9274 GCA_003533095.1 Methylophilaceae bacterium
GGGTAGGAGTTAAACCTACCTGTGTCCGGTTTGCAATCGGAAGCATTTGTCGCTCTGCCACCTGACCATTATGAAACACACTAATGTCCTACAGCTTTAGTAGGCCTCTCACTCTAACGAATGACGCAGTCACACGTTAATGTGTTTTATAATGGTGCCTGGAGCCGGAATCGAACCGGCACGCCTTTGGGGCGCGGGATTTTGAGTCCCGTGCGTCTACCAATTCCGCCATCCCGGCTTAGGTAGCTGATATATAATCGTCCGTTAATTATATCAATCAATAAACATATATGCGAATTGAAGAGTTTGATTTTGAGCTTCCTGAAAAGCTGATTGCACAGACGCCCCTAGATAAAAGAGATGCGAGTCGTCTTCTTGTATTAGATAAAAATACAAAATCATTCGCTGATAAAAAATTTACAGATTTTGTCGACTTATTACATCCTAATGATCTTCTAATTTTTAATGATACTCGTGTCATTAAAGCGAGATTGTTTGGAACAAAAATTACCGGTGGAAAAGCTGAAATCATGATTGAGCGCATCGTAAATAACAATCATGCACTTGCACATTTAAAAACATCAAAAAAAATATTAAATGACACTATCTTTGAAATCAATAAAGACGTATCGGTTCAGGTTATTAAAAAAGAAGGTGATCTTTTTTATATTAGATTTCATTCAAATTTACCTGCCTATGACATTCTCGAAAAATACGGCCATATTCCTTTACCGCCCTACATCGAAAGAAGTGCAAATTTATCTGATGAAAAAAGATACCAAACTATTTATGCAAAAGAATTAGGTGCAGTCGCAGCCCCGACCGCTGGACTCCACTTCACAGATGAAATCTTTAAAGCTTTAGATAACAAAAAAATTAAATACACTTTTCTAACGCTTCATGTGGGTGCAGGTACTTTTAAACCTGTTAGAGATCAAGATCTTGATCATCATCAAATGCACAGCGAATCTTATAATGTACCCGAGAAAACAATTCAAATGATTCTTGATGCCAAATCGAATAATGGCAGAATTATTGCTATTGGGACTACCGTCTTAAGAGCGCTTGAGAGTAAATTTTCTGATGAAAATATTCAGACTGGCTTTAAAGAAACTTCTATATTTATTAAACCAGGTTATGCATTTAAAATTGTGGATGCATTGCTTACCAACTTCCACTTACCTAAAAGCACTCTATTTATTTTAGTCTCGGCTTTTAGCGGAAGTGATACGATGAGGAAACTTTATCAACACGCTATAAAACATGAATATCGCTTCTTTAGTTATGGTGATGCTACATTTATTGAACGGTCCTAATTAACAACTAACTTTAAAAGATACACCAATGAAAATTATTATTACGCTATTTTTTTTAACATTTAATTCTCTTATTTATGCTGACGTTCTTCCTGAAGCAAAATCTGAAATTAAAATCACACTTACTAAAAAGCCGACGACGCGTCCTATGACAGTAGCTTTCATTCCCGGACAAAAAAAATATTACATCGCTGATGGTGGTCTTGCGCCACTGGGCTCTGAAACCGAGGCTCCTATTTCTAAATCACTGATTCATACTTACGACCAATCCGGAAAATATTTATCCTCAACACAAGCAGGATTTGATAATCGTTCCATTTTCTATAATGAATTAACTTATCAACTTACTACTATTACTTACAACATATCCAGTGAGGCTGGTTTTGCGCCCAATACAGGTATATTTTCTTTAGATCTTGATCCTCAAGGAAATTTAAAAGGCACATCAAAAGAAGTTTCGAGCTTTAACCCTGCTTTCGGTGACTCAGCCACGATGCCTTCGTTCGACTCTAAAACAAATCATTATTTTGCCAAACAAAAAAGAAGTGACAGGGTCATTATTGTTGATGCAAATACTGGCAACAAATTAGAAGAAATTAATTTAGATTTAAAGTCAGCAGGTGTCGTATTTGATGATTTAAGTGATAGCTTTATTGCATCAACAGGTATTGATGGAGAAGAATTAGCTATTCTTGATGTTGATCATAAAGCGATATTAGTTTTTAACACTAGAGGCGGTTATGTTGGCAAATCTTCTTTACCAAAAGATATAAAGTTAAGAGCTCAAAATCATTATAACGGTCTTGGTTATACAAATAATTTATTCTTTATATATAACGAATCTGAGGGTGAATTTGGGACGTATTACGGATTTAGAATTTCTAGTAAATCCAAATAAAAAACGCACCCCTAGGGGTGCGTTTTAAGTTAAAAGCTATTTGAAACAATTATTTAATTGCAGATGCAAGTCTTCCTGCTAAATTACCTACAACTACGCCCAAGATACTTGAAACTAAAACAACAGCAACTGGATTGGATAAATCCATTGCACCGATGCTAGCTGCACTTGGTGAAAGTGTAAAAGCTGAAGCAAAACCTAAAACGTTTAAGCCAACGTTAGCGACTTGAGACACTTTGTCTGCAATTAACACAAGAATGAGTGCTGCTATACCCACGCCTACTGCAAGATTTGCACCTACCACAGGTAATTCAATACCTGCTAAATAAACTGCAACTGATGCAATAATTGCGCCGAATGTCATTCCAATTACTGTTTTTTGCATTGCGTCTGACTTACCTACAAGACCAGAGGCAGCCCATGCAACAAACCCTATGGGAATACTTGTAGAGAGAAAGGCGCTTAAAGGTCCAGCACTAAGAAAGGTCCATACTGCTGCTAACACACCAACACTGATTGCTACCGCTAATGATTTCGACATAAGATCTCCTAAGTTTAGTTGACTGTATATATACATCAAAGAGCTATAGTACTTGAGCACTTAGTTATCAATTGGCCCTAGGCTTCTAGGTCACTGATTACTAACTACTTGGCGAATAATAATCCTTTTTTTTGATAAATACACCTCTTAATTGTAATTATTTTGTAATAAATACTTGACAAAAATAACTTAATTAAATCATGTACTTAAAATAAAACGGATTAAATACTTAGAGATCTAAAAGGGATTTAATTTCTGTAACTATTTGATTTTCATCAATTAATCTTGATTCTTGATCTAATCGACCTTGGAACTCAACCTTACCCTCTTTTAAATTTCGATCTCCAATTACAACTCTATAAGGAATGCCTATTAATTCCATCTCCGCAAACATGATCCCCGGACGCTCGCCTCGATCATCAAGTAAGACATCTATACCAATTGCTTTAAGAGCATCATAAATTTTGTGTGATGAAGCTTTAACCTCATTACTCTTGTCATAACCTATAGGTGCAATCACCACTTCAAAGGGGGCTATATTAATCGGAAAGATAATGCCTTTATCATCGTGCGACTGCTCAATAGCTGCGGCTACAATCCTTGACACCCCAATACCATAACAACCCATCTCTAGAATTTGACTCTGACCATTTTCGTCTAAGTATTCTGCATTCATCGCCTTAGAGTATTTATTGCCTAATTGGAAAATATGTCCTACTTCAATGCCCCTACATATTTGAAGCGTGCCTTGTTTGTCTGGACTCACATCTCCCTCAACAACCTTTCTTAGATCCACATAAAGGAGAGGTTCAGGGAGGTCCCGCACAAAATTGACGCCTTTAAGGTGAAATTTGGGCTCATTTGCACCACAAATAAAATCAGACAAAATTCCCACGGACTTATCTGCCAGAATTTTTATGGAAGATTTAACTCCAACTGGCCCGATAAATCCTGGCGGGCATTTAAGATGTTCTCTTACTTCCTCGTCTGTTGCAAAACGGAAATTCTCAAAGTTTTTAACTTTGGATAATTTCACTTCGTTAAGCTCATGGTCGCCTCGCAATAGGACTAGGAAAAACTCATTCACTTCATTGGTTTGATTAATAAGTGCAATAGTTTTTACTGTCTTTTGAATCTTGACGCCAATCAATTTAGCAACGTCTTCACATGTCGTCTGTTTTGGAGTGTCAAATTTAACCATCGACTCTTTAGCATCTGGTCTTTTTTCATCTTGAAGAATTGCCTCTGCTAACTCGATATTAGCCGCGTAGTTAGATACTGAGCTATATGCAATCGCATCCTCGCCTGAATCTGCTAAAACATGAAATTCATGCGACCCATCACCACCGATGGCACCCGTATCTGCTTTCACTGCTCTAAATTGCAAGCCTATCTTATTAAAGATATTGGTATAGGCTTGATACATTGCATCATAAGTTTCCTGCAATGAAATTTTTGATGTATGAAAAGAATAAGCATCCTTCATTAAAAACTCTCGAGCACGCATCACACCAAAACGAGGTCTTATCTCGTCCCTAAACTTCATCTGAATCTGATAAAAGTTAATGGGCAATTGTTTGTAGCTATTAATTTCTTTTCTGGCAATATCTGTGATGACCTCTTCATGCGTCGGGCCGAAACAGAAATCTCGATCATGGCGATCTTTGATCTTTAACATCTGCGGCCCAAATAAAGCCCATCGACCTGTCTCTTCCCAGAGTTCAGCTGGTTGAATGGCTGGCATTAATAACTCTACCGCACCAGCTTTATTCATTTCATTTCTCACAATGGCTTCAATTTTTCTTAAAACCTTTAAACCAAGTGGCATCCAAGAATAAAGACCCGAGCCCAAGCGCTTAATAAATCCTGCGCGGATCATGAGCTTATGACTGATCAGCTCGGCTTCTGAGGGCGCTTCCTTCAAAGTTGAGATGTAAAATTTTGATGCGAGCATTTATATTCTTTCTTAATTTAAAAAGTCTTAATTAAATCTAAAATATTTTCCCAAACCAATTTCTTATCTTTTGGGTTTTTAAGCAAATGATTTATACCAAGCGTATGCTTAATGTTAGTAGTGACATTATTCATCAAATCAATTGATTTGTATTCTTCAAAAAATTCATTATTTAATCCAAAAGCTAATACTTGCTTTGGAGCGGTATTTAAGAAAAGGTCACCTATCTGGTTTTTGGTAAGCTTTAATAAATGATTCTTTTGAAATGTATCTGTACCTATCGACATCGAAATAAATTTTGCAATATTTAAAAATAATTCTTGGGCAACATCTTCAGTTCCTGATAAAAATTTTTGACTCAAAAGCAATAAAGATTCTTCAGCATAATTTATTTTGAATCCAAAAAATAAATCAGCCTCAATAAAATTTTTAGCCTTCTTTGCAAGGACCTCATTGTTAGCCGTATCTTTTAATCTCCAAAGAGGAAATAATTCCAGCTCCTTTAAAATTTTTTTTCTGTAATCAGCATCCATCAAATTACTAGTCCCATTAACACAGCGTCTTCCCGTCCTTCTTTAGCACGATAATAATCCTTTCTAATACTCATTTCATTAAATCCATGCTTGTCATACAAATGAATAGCGGCTTGATTAGAAACTCTAACTTCTAAATAAATCGTTTTTGAGTGAGCCAAATTTGCACGATGAATAACTTCATTAAGCAAGTGTGACCCATAGCCTTTATTTTGCATGCTTTTTTTTATACTTATGTTAAGAAGATGACACTCATCCAATACAAACATAAAAACGGTGTAGCCTATGATTTCCTTATTAAGAGTCATCATCAAACATATGTGATTTGATTTTATGGAATCTAGGAAATTACCTCGCGTCCATGGATAAGCGTGAACTTCATTTTCAATCAATTCAATTGCACTTAAATCATTTTCCTTAAATTCACTAAATTGCATTCAATGCTTTTCGCTCTTCTATGGTAAAAGCTACTTTATTTCTTAAGTAAACTGGCTCAGCATGAATCAACTCAAATATTTTATTTTTAATAAAGGGTGTTGCGAGCTTTGAAATAGATTCAACGACTTCAATAGGGCCATCTATGAGATTTTCAATTTGTTGGCCAAAGTGATCTTTCATTTCTTGCTTGTATGTTTCAATTGCATTGCCTATCAAGGTCCAGCCTGATTCTTTAATTCTAGGTAATTCATCTGGCTTATAAACCCCTTCAAACATAGGCTCTGAAAATGTTTTGCCCTCTTTTATATAGGCACTGAAATATATCTCACCCATTCTGGCATCAATAACACTGATCACTTTATTTTTACCAGACCTATCAGCAAGCGCTAAAAGGTTATTCACACCAATCACCGGTATTGAGGCACCATAACCTAATCCGTAAGCAATCCCGCAGGCAATTCTAATCCCTGTAAATGAACCCGGCCCTTTACCGAATGCGATAGCATCAAGATCTTTTGTAGTTAATTGATGGTCACTTAAGAATTTATTTATTTCCGGCAAGACAATTTCTGAATGTGTTTGTCCAGCCTTGATATTAATCGAATGAAAATCTTCATATATCTTCAAACCTAAAGACATATATTCGGTGGAGGTATCCAAGGATAAGATCTTCATAAATTAAATTTTCTCTAGAAACTCGACAACCTCTGAAGCATCCCGCGTTCGAGCAAAAGGAGGTAAACTCTGCCACATTTTTTTTCCATAAGCTTTTTCAATAATTCTTGTGTCACATATCACAAGAGCGCCCTTATCAAACTCATCTCGTATTAATCGACCAGCGCCTTGTTTTAAAGTAATAACTGCATTTGGCAATTGGTATTCCATAAAAGCATTTTTACCACTTTGATTAATTTTATCAATTCTCGCAGCCAGCACGGGATCTTCTGGAGAAAAAAATGGTAATTTATCTATCACTACTAATGACAAAGCGTCCCCCTTCACATCGACACCCTCCCAAAAACTTAAGGAGCCAATGAGAATTGCGTGGCCATGCTCTCTAAATTTATTTAAAAGGTGATTTCTTGAGCCATCCCCTTGAAGGTAGATTGGATAATCCAATTTATCTGATTCAATTTTATCTTGAAGGAGGGTAAATATTTCCCGCATAGATTTTAATGTTGTGCATAAAATAAAGGCTCTGCCTCTACTTGCTTTAATAAAAGGATAGATTTGATTTACAACTGCAAAATTAAAATTCTCGTGATTGGCATCCGGCATCGATTTAGGCACAAAGAGCAAAGCTTTTTCAGCATAATTAAACGGGCTTTCTTTAGAAACCGAATCTGCATCTCCTAAGCCTAACTGGCTTTTGAAATGATCAAAATTATTTTTTACAGCAAGTGTTGCTGATGTAAAGATCCATGAAGTTGAGTCATTATTAATATGTTTTGCAAACATATCAGCGATCGACAACGGTGTATTATTAAGCTGTAAGGACTGAGAATAAACTTCGACCCATTTGATTGAGTTATTATCTTTATCCTCTCGCCAAGCATCAAAAACTGAAAGTATTTCCTGGGTACTATCAAAATACTTTTCGATTTCTATATCTCTATCCTTATGAAGCGCTATTAACTCAATTAATTTTTTGAGTTTTTCGATCAAGTCTTTGTAAGCAGAATCAAATCTGCTAAAAGAAGAAATTTTTTGATAGGGGTATCGATTAGGCTCTCGAGGAAATACGAGCCTAAAGTCTTTATTTGATTTTTCTAAGTCATTTAAAATCGGTTCAAAATCGGAAACATCTTTCATATGTTTTAAATAAATCTGATAGCCGTCTTTGACGATCTCGCCGATATGGTTGGTTGAAATATTTTTTCCAAAAAAAATAGAAGCAATATCTGGAATCTGGTGAGCTTCATCAAAAATAACCGTCGCAGCCTTTGGAAGAAGTTCAGAGATACCTTCCTCCTTCATATTAAGATCAGCAAAAAATAAATGATGGTTGACGATAGTAACGTCCGCTGCTAGCGCTTTTTTTCGCGCGTTCATGACAAAACATTCTTTATAAAAACTACAATCCTGGCCTAAACAATTTTCTTTAGTAGAAGTTACTTGCGGCCATATAGAAGAACCTTCTGGAATACTATCTAATTCAGTTCTATCCCCATCTTCACTATGTTTTGCGTGTTGGTTGGCGAGATGTAAATAAGTTACGTCTTCTTTAGTCATGAAAGCACCTTCAGTCATGGCATTTTCTAATCGCAGATGACATAAATAATTTGACCTACCTTTAAGCATAGCGAGACTGACTGGAACTTTTAATGCATCCCTAATCATAGGAATGTCTTTAGTGAATAATTGGTCCTGTAAATTTTTAGTTGCTGTAGAAATAATAATTTTGCCGCCAGAAAGAAAAGCTGGTACAAGATAAGCAAAAGTTTTACCAATGCCAGTGCCCGCTTCAACAATTAATTTTTTTTTCTGCGTAATTGCTTCGTCAATTAAAACTGAAATATCTATCTGCTCTTGTCTCACTCGATAATCATCAATATGATTTGCTAGATCGCCTTTTTCACTAAAAAATTGTTTTATAAGTATTTCGTTCATGATCACACGATTATCTCATGCAGATGAAACTCGAATTTCACAAACCCCTAATAAATGGTAAAATCTCGTAAATTTACTCATTTTCAAACTATGAATTTCAAAGCTTTGTTCATTTTTTTAATTCTCGTATTTTCCAGCCCGTCTTGGGCGGAGGTTGATTCATCGAATTTAAGCGCTTTAGACACAGCTCCTTCTGCCGAGGTAACACAAGCAGCTGATCAGCAATGGAAAAGCGATATTGCTCTCATTATTGATAAAGCCTATGAGCTCACAGGTATTAAATATAAGTTGGGCGGCTCTAAACCAGAAACCGGCTTTGATTGCAGTCAGTTTGTAAAATACGTCTTTGAACAAGCCTTAAATTTGAGCCTCCCCCCAAGTGCAAGATCCTTAAGCAAGGTGGGCGAATCGATTAAATTTGAAGACTTGCAACCAGGCGATCTTGTTTTCTTTAATACTCGTAAATCTAAGTTCTCTCATGTCGGTATCTATGTAGGAAATAATGAATTTATTCATGCACCACGAACAGGCAAAACTATTCGCGTTGAAAGTCTTACAAAAAACTATTGGCTTAAAAGATTTAATGGTGCAACAAGAGTTGAGCCTGAAGAAACGCTCTAGAGGTCGGTATGGCCCAGATTTTTTTCTGGACTAATTTTATCCCTAATCAACTTTTTAATATCTTTAATATCAAGAAATCCTCCGAAGTCTGATCTAGAGTAGATTTTTTCTTTATCCAAGAAAATTTCAAAAATACCTCCAGATTTAGGGGTTAAAGTAACAGATAAAATTTCATCCTGAAAAGTTGTTAGTATTTCCTGCATCATCCATGAAGCTCTAGGAAGCCAACCACATTGTGTACAAAATTGAATCTCAATTTGATATGTTTTAGATTTAGTTCCCATAGTTCAAAATTATTCTTAAAATATATTTATAAAAGCCTATTGATATAAGGTAAACAAAAAGACAGAATGCATTATTATC
>DOEL01000002.1:9648-10448 GCA_003533095.1 Methylophilaceae bacterium
GCTATTATCGGAGTTCTAATCAGTTTAAATTTACCTGTCTTTGCGGATAAGGCTGAAAAAAATAATCTTCCTATTGATGAGCTTAGAACCTTTGCTGAAGTTTTTGGGAAAATTAAATCTGATTACGTAGAGCCTGTAGAAGATAAGAAGCTTATCAATGAAGCACTCAATGGCATGCTGACAGGGCTTGATCCTCATTCTTCCTTTCTAAATGTTGAAGACTTTAAAGATTTAAATCAAGCAACCCAAGGTGAATTTGGTGGTCTTGGTATCGAAGTTGGTATGGAAGATGGCTTTGTAAAAGTTATATCTCCCATTGAAGATAGTCCAGCATATAAAGCCGGATTAAAAAGTGGCGATCTTATTATGAAATTAGATGAGACTTCTACAAAAGGCCTAACACTTAATGACTCAGTTAAAAAAATGCGTGGAAAACCAGGAACAAGCATTGTGTTAACCGTATTAAGGAAAGGCGAAACAAAACCTTTAACTTTTAATTTAGTGCGCGCTGTAATCAAATCACAAAGCGTTAAAGGAAAACTTACTGAACCGAATTATGCTTATGTTCGTATTGCTCAATTTCAAGAACACACAGGTGAAGATTTAGCGAAGCTCTTAAAAAATCTTCGTCAGCAAAATAAAACACCTCTCAAAGGTATATTGCTTGATCTTAGAAACAATCCAGGTGGCTTATTAAATGCAGCGGTCGGCGTATCCGCAGCTTTCTTGCCGAAAGGTGATTTAGTTGTTTATACAGAAGGTCGCGCGCAAGATTCAAAAATGCACTTAACTGCTGTGCC
>DOEL01000089.1:0-2902 GCA_003533095.1 Methylophilaceae bacterium
AGCATGCGTCAGCAGACGTGGGGTCGCACGCAAATTCGAGACCATTATTAGTGGCTATCTCCATAGCGCGTCTTGTAACGACTCCTGCACCACATTTCACAACAGGAACTCGCTCACTAACACCAGGTAAATTTTGATATTCGACGTTACTTATATCATCGAGTTTTTCAGTATTAATTACTGCTGAAAATGGAGTCAGTGGAATGGCACCCCCAGTATAGCCTGTGCCGCCCCCTCGAGGGATAATCGTCAATTCAAGATCAATACAGGCTTTTACAATATATGCGATCTCTTCTTCATGATCTGGGTTGATGACAACAAATGGATATTCAACTCTCCAGTCTGTTGCATCCGTCACATGAGATACTCTTGCTAATCCATCAAATTGAATATTATCTTTTTTAGTAATTTTTTTTAACTTAGAAAAAATCTTCCTTCTAAGTTTTTTAATTAACTTAAAATCGCTTTCAAAAGTTTTAACAGCTTTATTAGCTGCCTCAGCGAGTTCCATAACTTTCGCATTGCCAGAACTTCGCTCTTCAATGGAATGGATACGGTGATACATAGCATCTACTAATGCTTTAAGTCGCTTTGGATTCTCTAAAAGATCATCTTGAAGATAAGGATTTCTATTAACTACCCATAAATCACCAAGCACTTCGAAAAGCATTCGAGCGGATCGGCCTGTTTTTCTTTCATCTCTTAATTCATTGAGGATGTTCCAGATATTTTCACCCAAAAATCGAATAACGATTTCTCGATCTGAAAACGAAGTATAGTTATAGGGTATTTCACGCAATCGACTGATTGGAAATGGTTGCGTTTTAAAAATAGATTTGACTGTTGGAGCGTTCATTTAAATATATTTAATTTATCTGTGAGCATATCATGTAGCAGAATTGCTAACAACGTTATAACCCATAGGGTTATTGAACTTTAGGTAAAAAATTCAGTTAAAATATGGGCTCAATTTACTCGGTTTAAAGAGCCATTTTTATCCGTATATGAACCCAATCTCTTCAACAAAGTTCAGATTAATTTTTCAAAGTTAACCACATGCTCTGGATAAAAACTTTACATATTATATTTATGGTCACTTGGTTTGCCGGCCTTTTTTACTTGCCAAGACTTTTTGTTTATCACGCGATGAGTAAAGATAAAATTAGTCATGAAAGATTCGTAATTATGGAAAGAAAGCTTTTTTTTGGCATCATGACACCTGGGGCTTTCTTAACAATACTTTTTGGAGGATGGCTTTGGAATCTCTATGGTGTTACTGAGCAATGGCTTGAAATTAAAGTAGGTCTCGTCATTTTATTAGTCGTCTATCATTATCTATGCTTTAAACATCTTATAGACTTTAAAAATAATAAAAATAAGCACACCCATATCTATTTCAGATGGTTTAATGAAGTTCCTGTCTTGGCTCTTATTGCCATAATCTACCTCGTCGAATTTAAACCAGTATGAGTATATTAATTTGTGGCTCATTAGCTTTCGATACCATCATGGTATTCAAAGACCAATTTAAGAACCATATTCTGCCTGAAAGTATTCATAAATTAAGTGTGGCTTTTTATGTGCCAGAACTCAGAAAAGAATTTGGTGGCACTGCAGGGAATATTGCATACAACCTTAAACTTCTTGATGAGAACCCTCTTATCATGGCAACAGTAGGTAACGACTTTTCAGTTTATTTCGATTGGCTTAATCAAAATGGAATTGACACTCAACATATCAAAGAAATCAATAATCTCTATACAGCTCAGGCATACATCACAACTGATTTAAACGACAATCAAATTACTGCATTTCATCCGGGAGCTATGGTGGAATCCCATCAGATCAAAATTAAAGAAGCTAAAGATATATGTTTGGCAATTATCGCTCCAGATGGTAAAGACGGTATGATCAATCATGCCAAAGAATGTAAGGCGCTTAACATTCCGTTTATGTTTGATCCTGGGCAAGGCTTACCTATGTTTAATCGTGAAGAACTTTTAAAATTTATAGACGATGCTACTTATATTGCAGTAAATGATTATGAAGCTACTCTTTTGTCTGAAAAAACCTCTCTTTCTATAGAAGAACTCTCTAAAAAAGTAGAGGCATTAATTGTCACAATGGGCGCTGAAGGCTCCATCATTTATGCTGATAACAAAACATATAAGATCGATCCTATTAAAGTTGAGGTACCTGTTGATCCTACTGGATGTGGCGATGCTTATCGCGCAGGTTTACTTTATGGAATTTCTAAGAAGTGGGATTGGCCATCGATAGGTCGATTAGCTTCTGTTATGGGATCAATTAAAATTAAAAATCAAGGCGGGCAAAATCATCGTCCAACCCGAGATGAAATTGAAGCAATTTATACAAAGAAGTTAGTTGAAGAAAATAGTTAACTAAATATCTTTCGAATTGGTTTTTACTGAAAAAACTGATTTGTCATCAAGTCTTAAAGCTGTTAATGTTCTCCCCCAAACACACCCTGTATCTATTGCAAAAACATCCCCTCTTGTTAAAAGTCCAAGAGCCGACCAATGACCGAAAATAATCGTATTGTCTTTGGTTTTTCTCTTAGGAAAATCAAACCAAGCCTTTAATTTTTTTGGCATGTTTTTTAATTCGCCCTTATAAGAAAAATCAATGCTTCCGGTTGAAGTTAAAGTTCTCAATCTCGTTGTCGCGTTGATAACTATTCTAGCTTTATCATTTTTATTTAAAGTACTCGACCATTTATCTGGCTTATTACCATACATGGAAGATAAAAATTCTACGTGTTTTTTGCTACGAAGTTGCGCACTGACTTCTTTTGAAAATTTGATAGCATCTTTAACAGTCCATTGAGGCAAAAGTCCCGCATGCACCATTAAATGTTTTTTTTCGTAATGAACTAACGGAA
>DOEL01000089.1:3311-3624 GCA_003533095.1 Methylophilaceae bacterium
TCACTGAAGATTTATTTTTATAACACCATCTTAAAACTTGTAATGAGCCATTGCCTCGATTAATTAAGTCGCCAACAAGCCAAAGCTGATCTCTACCGCGCTTAAACTTTATTTTTTTTAATAAAGCCAAAAAAGAATAATAGCAACCTTGAATATCACCAATTGCATAAATTGCCATGAATGATTATTTTTTAAAATTAGCACCCGAAGAATTTGTCATATATAAAACTGCTCCAGCAACTTCAGCATCAGATAAAGATGCATTTCCGCCTTTCGCAGGCATTGAGCGAATTCCTTTAAGAGCATGCTGCAC
>DOEL01000066.1:0-2648 GCA_003533095.1 Methylophilaceae bacterium
GGATTGAACATTATAATTAAAGAGTTTGTTATCTAGGTAGATTGATTAATTTTCTTTACTAAAGTTTCAATTTTATCGACTTCGTTTAAGTTAAGTAATTTAATAACAGAAGTTCTCATATTTTTAATTGAACTACTTAAAACTTGCTGTTTGACACTAAGAATATGTGAAGGATGCATAGAGAGTTGCTCAACACCCATAGCAATCAATAACTTCGTAAGCTTGGGTTCTCCTGCCATTTCACCACAAATAGCAATAGATTTTTTATACTTATGTGCGGATTTTATTGTAAGTGCAATTAGTCTTAAAACAGCAGGGTGAAGTGGGTTATATAAATGAGATACTGCATCATCTGTGCGATCGATTGCAAGTGCGTACTGAATTAGATCATTGGTGCCTATCGATAAAAAATCAAGTTCTTGTGCGAAAATATCTGCACTGATGGCAGCTGCAGGTATTTCAATCATGCCCCCAATGAGAATATTTTCATCAAACTTTACTTTCTCTTTTCTCAAGCTTGCCTTTGCTCTTTCTAGAATAAGTTTAGTTTGCCTAAGTTCACTGATACTACTTAACATGGGAAAAAGAATTTTTATATTACCAAACTGAGAGGCTCTTAAAATAGCTCTAAGTTGAGTCATAAAAACTTTAGGCTCAGACAAACATAATCGGATTGCTCTTAATCCTAAAGCTGGATTAGGACTTGTTTTTTTATTATCTAAAGCAGTTTGTTTATCAGCTCCTGAATCTAAGGTACGAATAGTCACAGGTCTTTTGCCCATAGCTTCAGCAACTTTTTTGTATGCTTGAAATTGCTCTTCTTCATTGGGCATATCTTGTCTATTCATAAATAAGAATTCTGTTCTGAATAACCCAATGCCGCTAGCACCTGAAGCATTGACTGAGACAATATCATTTGGAACTTCAATATTTGCAAAAAGATGGATTGGAGCCCCATCTTTTGTGATTGATTTCTTTGTTTTGATACGCTGCAGTTTTTCTTGTTCGCTATCCCATGAATTCTGAATTTTTTTATAATGTGTTTGAATTTCTTGAGTAGGATTAACAATCACAACACCTTCGGTTCCATCCACGATAATTAAATCGTTATCGCGGATTAATGCTCTAGCATTCTGCAATGCTACGATTGAAGGAATATTTAAACTCCTGGATAAGATAGCGGTATGAGAAGTGACCCCCCCACCATCTGTAATGAAAGCTGCGTATTTATGATTCTTGAAGTGCAGAGCATCTGCAGGTGAAATATCATGCGCTACTAAAATTGTTAATTTTTCTTTATTTTTTACAGCAATTTGGTTTGAGTGACCTAAAAGAATTTTAATAACTCTTTCAACTACTTGTATAACGTCTTGCTTTCTCTCTCTAAGATATTGATCTTCAATTTGATCAAATTGATTTACAACACTATCCATTTGTTTTTTGATTGCCCATTCTGCATTGCATTTTTCATTTTCAATGATAGATTTTGGTAATACAGATAATGATTTGTCATTCAGTATCATTAGGTGTGTATCAATAAAGGCACCTAACTCCCCAGGAGAATCAGAAGGAAGTTGTGATTTTATTTTATTAAGGTCAATTCTTACTGCAGCAATCGCATCTTCAAATCTTTTAATTTCATGATGAATATTTTTTTTATCAATATCATATTGAACGACTTCAAGAAGGGCGTTAGAAATTAAATGAGCTTTGCCTATAGCAATACCATTCGAAACACCAATGCCATGGAGGCTAAATGGGGTCATATGGTTTTATTCTCCCTCACCAAAATAATTATTGATAAGATCTACAATAGAATTCATAGCTTTTTCTTCATCCGAACCCTGGGTTATGATGGTTATATCTGAACCTTGACTTGCTGCTAGCATCATTACACCCATAATGCTTTTTGCATTTACTTTTTTGTCGCTTTTTTCAATCCAAATATCAGACTCAAATTGATTAGCTAATTGAGTTAACTTTGCAGAAGCTCTTGCATGCAAACCTAACTTGTTAATAATTTTAATAGGCGTTTTTAACATGATTGATTGGATTGAATATGAATAATGCCATCTTGAGCACCTTCAATCGCTTTATTAATAAGAGTATCGAAAGACTCGTGGCGATAGCTAATGCTTCGGATCAACATTGATAAATTAACGCCTGCAATAGCATCTACTTTCCCCGGGTTAATTATTTTTGTAATAATATTGCAGGGTGTTGCTCCAAAAATATCTGTGAGAATCAAAACACCTTTGCCTTGATCTAATAGATTAATTTTCTTAGAAATTTCTAAACACATATTGTCATGACTACAATCATTTTCGATAGTAAGAGAATCAAGAAATTTTGGCTTTTCTCCTAGAACATGTGTTGCACATTCAATCAGAGATTTTCCAAGTTCGCCGTGTGTAATAAGGAGGATGCCAATCATAAGTGCCTTAATGGTTAATATCTCTGTGGCGAATGGTTACCTGAGATTTAGGGTTAAAGAAGTTAGCAAATAATTTATTTGCAATATAAACAGAGCGATGTTTGCCGCCTGTGCAGCCAATAGCTATATGGAGAGAATGTCTTTGATCTTTTTTAAAAGCGCTCAGCCATTCACCTACAAAGTGATTGATGTCTTGATACATTTTATCAACTTC
>DOEL01000066.1:3014-7374 GCA_003533095.1 Methylophilaceae bacterium
GGAAGACAGCGTACATCGAATATAAAGTCTGCATCAAGAGGGATACCAAATTTGTATCCAAATGAACTAAATTGTAAAGCGAGATGATCCTCTTTTAATTTGATCAATTCACTCAATGCTTCCTTTAATGCATTGACTGACATACTACTTGTATCAATTTTATATCCAATCTCAGCTAGAGGTGCCAACATAGAACGTTCTTTTTCAATGACTTCAGTAAGAGACAGTTTTTCGTTTGAGAGTGGATGTCTGCGCCTAGTTTCACCAAAGCGCCTGATAATAGATTCCGTTGATGATTCTAGATAAATCAACTTCGTTTTAATCGATAAAGATTCAATCTCTTTAATAACGCTAGGTAATTTTTCAATATCGATACTTCTAATATCAACGCTAATGGCAACTTTATCCTGATGTTCATGATTAAGATGTTGTGAAATATTCGATAAAAGCGTGACAGGCAAATTATCAATACAGTAAAAATTGTTATCTTCAAGAGCATTTAAGGCAATACTTTTACCTGAGCCTGATAATCCTGAAATAATAATAACTTCCATAATTAATGATCTAAACTTAATTGCAGATTAAGTTTCTCTGACAAATTGTTTATTGTATTGGAACCTTTTTGAAGCAATATGTAATTTCTAACAGCGGTTTCAATTAATAGACTTGTATGTCTTGTTTGATTCACAGGAATTTCAATTTGAGGAATACTAATATCATAAAGTTTAAAAGTATTCATAGTCATTTCTAGTTTTGAACAATCAATGTCTTTTTGAAACGCTTTCAATTTAATCACTAAAAAAAGCTTTTTCTCCGCAATTACACTTTTACGGCCAAATAATTTTTTAATATCAATAATTCCTAGACCACGAACTTCCATTAAGTTCTTTAGAAGTGAGGGCGCTTTTCCTACAAGTGTGTTTTGATTACTTTTAGAGAATGACACGCTATCGTCGGCAATAAGCTTATGCCCTTTATAAATCAAATCAAGCGCCACTTCACTTTTGCCGACACCTGATTTTCCAATAATTAAAATACCTTTACCATTTATCTCTACAAACACCCCGTGTGTATGACTTGAAGCTTCAGGCTCTTTAGATTTTAAGGAAATAAGATTTAAGAACTTTGATAAATACATCATTCAATCGATTGATGTTTTAAGCCACCTTGAACTCGGTGATGATCTTTATGAACTTCTTTGTATTTGATGACCTGACGATCTAGTTTGCCTGATAGTAAATCAATTGCAGTATACATACTTTCGCCTCTGCATTCAGCGTGGATATCGCTCTTTGGCAAATGAATAGTAGCTTCGGCAATATGTTCTAATTTATTTACGGTGAGAGTGACTTTTGCATCAATTACGTGATCGAAATGGTGAAAAATCCTAGCTAATTTAGTTTGAATATATTCCTTTAATGACGGAGTAATTTCTAAATGGTGGCCGGTTAAATGAATATTCATGTTATTTCCTTAAGGTTAGAGTTATAAAATTTTTCTAAGATTGGTTGGAGCAATATTTAATATTTCTCTGTATTTTGCAACGGTTCTGCGAGCGATATTAATACCTTGATTCTTCAATAATAAGACAATTTCATTGTCTGAAAGTGGTTTTTTTGGATCTTCTTGTTTAATGACTTCTTTAATTTTAGCTCTAATTGCAGTAGATGCAAGTTCATTTCCTGATGTACTATCAATTGAGCTTCCAAAGAAAAATTTGAGCTCGTAAATGCCACGGGGCGTATTAATATATTTATTTGATGTAACCCGAGAAATCGTGGACTCATGAAGACCTACCTCTTCAGCAATCTCTCTTAGAACAAGAGGTTTCATCATGGATTCACCATGATCTAAAAAATCCTTTTGATGTCTCATAATCGCTTCAGCGACTTTAAGGATTGTGATAAAGCGCTGTTGAATATTTTTTACAATCCACTTGGCTTCCTGAATTTGATTTGATAAATGATGCGAGACTTCATTTTGTGAATTTTTTATTAAGTCTCGATAAATATGATTTAACCGAAGTTTAGGAATAGCTTGTTCATTTAATGAAACTTGCCATTTAGCTTTAACTTTTTTCACATTCACTTCATGTTGAATAAAGTGATGACTTTCAATAGTGGAAAATATATTTCCAGGTTTGGGGTTAAGGCTTTTAATTACTTTCTGAATATCTCTTAAAGTTTCATCTTCACACCCTAATATTTTTTTAAGTCTAACAAAGTCTCGAGTAGCTAATAGGTTTAGATGATTCTTAATTACTTTCATTGATAGAGAGTGAATGGGAGTTTCTTCCTTACTCTCAAGTTGGAGAGATAGGCATTCTATGAGATCTCTTGCACCTATTCCAGGAGGCGCTTGTTTTTGAAGAAGTTTTAGTAAAGACTCTATTTCTTCAATGCTAACTTCATAATCTTTTGGAATGCTTGCCAAGAAATAATCAAGAGGCTCTTCCAAATAGCCATCTTCATTAATTGAGTCTATTAAGAGAGAAATAATTGCCTGATCCTTTTCACTAATTGGAATTAAGTGAAAAATATCTTCAAGGTATTGTTTTAATGTTTGTGATATGGGTTCTTGATACTCCCTTGAATCAACATAATTATCTTTTGTATATTCGTCATCCCAATTAATTTCATGTTCATAAATTGATTCTTGAGATCCTTCATAATTTGAAATTTCAAATGAAGTTTCCTCTTGAGAAATTGGCGAAGTATTTTTATTTTCTTCCTCTTCTTCCTCTTCAATCATTTCAATTAGTGGATTTTGTTGAATTAAAATTTCAAGTTCTTGGTTAAGTTCAACAGAAGACATCTGTAAAAGTTTAATAGATTGTTGAAGTTGCGGAGTCAGCGATAAATGCTGCGTTGCTTTAAATTGAAGATTTTGTTTCATCGCTTAAATAGCGCTAAGTTGAATAGTTACAGATAAAAGTCTTTACCTAAATAAACATCTTTAACATTTTGATCATTAGCAAGGGCTTTAGGTAGGCCTGATGCAAGAATTTTGCCTTGATTTACAATATATGCGCGATCACAAATACCTAAAGTTTCGCGTACATTATGATCAGTAATAAGAATGCCAATTTTTTGCTTAGCAAGATATTTTATAATTTTTTGAATATCAATCACCGCGATAGGATCAATTCCTGCAAAAGGTTCATCGAGAAGAATAAATGTCGGGTCAGAAGCAAGACATCTGGCAATTTCAACACGACGTCTTTCGCCACCAGATAGACTGATTGCAGCATTATTTCTAATATGACTAATACCTAATTCTTGAAGAAGCTCTTCAAGTCTCGCATTCATTTTTTCGCGAGTTAATTCTTGCAATTCCAAAATGGCTAAAATATTTTCAGCCACTGTCATTTTTCTAAAGATTGAAGGTTCTTGAGGGAGGTAAGAAAGCCCTAATTTTGAGCGGCTATGAATAGGCATTTTAGATAAATTTACACCGTCAAGTGAAATGTGTCCTCGATCAGTTGGAATAAGCCCCACGATCATATAAAAACTGGTTGTCTTACCTGCACCGTTGGGACCTAGCAACCCTACAATTTCTCCACTTTTGATAGTTAAAGATACATCCTGAACGACAGTTCTTTTTTTAAAAGTTTTTTTAAGGTTCTCAATAACTAATTCGCTCATACTAGTTTGCTATTCCTGTGGTTTTTTCTTTGGCTGAATAATTGCACGTGTTCTGCCGCCAGGGACAGTTTCTCCCGCTTTATTTTTAGTATTGCCTGACATTGCTTTTGCAAATTCAGCATTTGCGTCGTACATAATGTAATCACCATAAACGACATCTTCACCCTTTTTTACCCATGCTTTACTATATAAATGAACCTTATCCATGCGGCCATCATATTCGATTCTCTGAGCACTTCCTTCAATATATTCATTTTTACCTTCTCGTTTTTGTTTGAAGGTTGTGGGATTGCCAATACTTGTACTATGCTGAAAGCCTTGATTGTCTTCTCGAACAGTAAGTTCGTCAGCTTTAATGAGAAGTGTACCTTGTGTCAAAATGACATTACCAGTATATACACTTGTATTTTTTGAATCGTCAGATGTCATGGTGTCGGACTCAAGTTCGATAGGCTTATCTCGATCAGCTTTTTCCGCAAAGACGTAAGATGATTGTATGCTTAGAAAACATAAACAAATAAAGATAAAGTTCGATAATGATGATTTAAAAAAATATGAGCGCATTATTTTTTTAGATTCTTATTTTGAGTAATAGGAGGTGGATTTAAATTTAATTTCTTTATTGGCTTTTCATAATGCACACGAACTTTCTCTAACAATGTCATTATTCCATTCTTTTTATCATATTTCATACCAATTGCATTGACGACAGTTTT
>DOEL01000066.1:7737-8290 GCA_003533095.1 Methylophilaceae bacterium
CACAGTTAATTGATCTGTAAAAAGTTCCATTTTTGGTTTTGTTTCTGTTTCGAGACGGGCTACTTTTACATTATCGATAATTTGCACTTCTTCGCCATCCGTTGAAACAAGACCAATACCACCTTCAATCTGAGAGCTAGGTACATTATTTTTATATCTAATAAAAAGTGGTTTTTTTAGGCGCGTTGTATCATCTTGACTAAAATGTGTCATTTCATTTGCCGATAAAATAAAACGAATAGAACCGTCTGATTCAGTTTGTGTTGTTTTAAAGTTTGTTAAAAAGTAATCAGGGCTATTGCTCAACTTATTTCCTCTTTTTTCGCTTTCATTTTCAACAGAAATTTGTACCCAATAAGAAATAAAAGCTAAGATGGCAGCAAAGAAAATAGGAAATAAAACGGAGAAGCGATTGATCATTTTAAGTAAGGCGCAATGACTTTACCGTAAGTGTCTTGAGCTTTCATAATAAAATCACAAGCTTCTCGAACAGCACCATAGCCAGCAATTTTTTCTGTAATAAAATGCGCAATTTTCTTAACTTCATCATGAC
>DOEL01000096.1:0-542 GCA_003533095.1 Methylophilaceae bacterium
AAAAAACTTCAAGAAATGCAATTAAAAGAAACTGAGTTAGAAGCACGTATTGTGAGTCTTGAGGCTGTCATTAAAAGTGGCAGTCTCACAGATATGTTGAATCAAATTGAGTTGGTCAAACAAGATGTCTCAAAATTAAGGGGCGACATAGAAACCCTGCGTCATTTAAATGCTACGGTTGAGCAACGGCAAAAAGATCTTTACCAAGACCTAGATGGCAGACTTCGAAAAATCGAAGAAAAGTCAGCGACAAACAATCCTCCTTCATCTAATAAGGTTGCAGAAACACCCCCAGCGCCAGAGATCAAAGCACCTTCAGATCAAGAGGTTTTTGATCAAGCCAATCAACTTTTGGATAGCATGAAAAATAAAGAAGCTTTTCAAGCTTTCACTGATTTCATTAAACAGTTTCCCAATAGCGCATTACTTCCGGATGCTAAATATGGTTTAGCTAATGCACAATTCAATTTAAAGAATTACAAAGCATCAGTGGGCACTTATCAAAAATTACTCGATCAACATCCTGACTTTGTAAAAAATCC
>DOEL01000096.1:937-1099 GCA_003533095.1 Methylophilaceae bacterium
GATTTGATCAAAAAATATCCTAAGAGTGATGTGATTCAGAATGCACAAAAGCGCTTAAAAGTTTTAGAAAGTATCAAGCCTTAATTTTCTTTTCTTTAAATTCATATTCGTGACACAACTTAAAGTTTTTGAAATTTTTTATTCTCTGCAGGGAGAATCTTC
>DOEL01000096.1:1461-4325 GCA_003533095.1 Methylophilaceae bacterium
TGCGATACAGCTTATGCTTTTCAAGGTGGTTCGATGATGGGTATCGATGACATCATGTCATCTATTAAAAAATACGATACACGCTATGTGACCGTCACAGGGGGTGAGCCGCTCGCACAAAAAGAAGTATTAAATCTTTTGAAAACTCTAGCCGATAGTGATTATGAAGTATCACTTGAGACCGGTGGCGGGCTTTCTATTAAAGAAGTCGATCCCCGCGTTAAAATTATTTTAGATATCAAAACACCCGAATCAGGTGAAGAGAAAAAAAATCATTGGGAAAATTTAGAGGTGATTAATTCAAAAGATGAAATTAAATTTGTTCTTTGTAGTCGCGGAGATTATGAGTGGGCGAAACAAATACTCGATCAATATCAACTCACAGAAAAATGTGAGATTTTATTTTCACCTGTATATCAAAAACTTAATGCAACCGATTTGGGAAACTGGATTTTGAAAGATCAACTTCATGTGCGTATGCAAATCCAATTGCATAAATTACTCTGGGGAGAAAAACCGGGTGTCTAAAGCAGTGGTTCTTTTATCAGGCGGCCTTGATTCTGCGACCACATTAGCGATTGCGAATAATGAAGGCTACGAATGTTATGCTCTAAGCGTGAATTACCATCAGCGCCATATTGCAGAACTTAAAGCTGCTAAAAAAATTGCCTCACAATTTAAAGTCAAAGATCATAAAACGGTTGAAATGGATTTGAGTTGGATGCTGACTTCAGCGCTCACTAATCCTGATTTAAAAGTGCCGACTGAGTTAACTCCGCATATCCCGATTACTTATGTGCCTGCGAGAAACACTTTAATGCTGACCTTAGCTTTAGGTTGGGCGGAAGTGATTGGTGCTCATGATATTTTTATAGGGGTTAATGCTGTCGATTATTCAGGCTATCCTGATTGCAGACCTCAATATATCGAGCAATTTCAGAAAATGGCTAATTTAGCGACGAAATCCGCTGTCGAAGGTCAAACAATTAAACTTCATACCCCACTGATTCAGTTATCCAAAGAAGCGATTATTCTTCAAGGCATCAAACTAGGCGTGGATTATGGTTTAACTGTCTCTTGTTATCAGGCAAGTGAAGATGGTCATGCCTGTGGCGTTTGTGATTCGTGCCGTTTAAGAAAAAATGGCTTTAAAGCCGCTGGGCTTGATGATCCCACCCCTTATCAATAGACAAAAAGAGGCCTTAAATTCCTGTCTTTAAAGTGATTTTGCTTGCCAAATATGCCAAAAATAGCGTAAAATCCGCCCCTTTCTTAAGAAAATTTTTAACTAATTGAAGAGTGTAAATTATGGTAATTATTCGACTTTCTAGAGGCGGTTCAAAAAAGACCCCTTTTTACAATGTAGTAGTGGCAGATTCAAGAAATCGCCGCGATGGACGCTTTATTGAGCGTATTGGTTTTTATAATCCAATGGCTAAAATGGGCACCGAAGCACTTCGCATTGATAACGATCGTGTGACGCATTGGAAAGGTCATGGTGCACTTCTCTCAGATTCAGTAAATCGTTTAGTTAAATTGCATTTAAAAGGCCCAGAAGCAATTGTGGCTTTGAAGAAAAAAGATGCGGATAAAATAGAAGCAAGAAAAGCTAAAGAAGCAGCTAAGAAAGCTGAAGAATTAAAAGCAGCAATGGATGCTAAAGAAGCCGAAGAAAAGGCTAAAGCAGCAGAAGCGGCAGCAGCGCCTGCACCTGAAGTAGCTCCAGCTGAGGCAACTCCAGAAGCAGCCCCAGTAGAAGCGGTAGCTCCTGAAGCAGCGCCAGCTGAGGTAACTGAACCACCAGCTGAAAGCGCTTAATGTTTTGATTCACTTGTTAGTACAAGTGATATGAGTGAGGTAGAAAAATTTATCATGGCACGCATCAGTGGGCCATATGGTGTTAAAGGTTGGATTAAAATTCAGCCTTTCACGGTAGATATCAATCAACTTCTGAATAAAAAAGCGTGGCTTATTGGAGATGAGAAATCATCAATAAGTTACTCCATCGAAACATCAAAAATACATGGCAATTCCATCATTGCTAAGTTAATCAATATTGATGATCGAGATGCTGCATTTGGGTTAAAAAATAAAACTATTTTAATACCCAAACATGAATTACCCGCCTTAGAAAAAGGTGAATATTACTGGAATGATTTGATGGGACATGGAGTCATCAACCAGCAAAAAGAACATTTAGGTATCGTTCAAACATTTCTTGAAACAGGTGCGAACGATGTCTTAGTGGTAAAAGGCGATAAAGAATATTTAATCCCTTTTATTCCACATGTCATTCTCAATGTGGATATGGCAAAAAAAGAAATTGAAGTTGACTGGGATAAAGATTTTTAAATGAAGCCTTTATCTTTTGATGTAGTGACACTTTTTCCTGAGATGTTTCAAGCATTAAGGGATTATGGGGTTACCTCGCGTGCATTTGATGATGCGTTTGTTGATTTAACGCTATGGAATCCAAGAGATTTTACAAGTGACGCGCATCGCACAGTAGATGATAGGCCTTATGGCGGCGGCCCTGGCATGCTGATGATGGTTGAGCCTTTAAAGAAGGCGATTGAGGCTGCTAAAAAAGCGCAAATGAATAAAGGTATTCAAGATGTAAGAGTGATTCATTTATCCCCAAGAGGATTACCGCTCACACATCAAAAGGTGATGGAATTATCAGGTGCTTCAGGACTCATTTTTTTAGCGAGTCGTTATGAAGGGGTAGATGAAAGACTGATTGAAAGTAGTGTGGATGAAGAAATTTCAATTGGTGACTACGTATTAAGTGGCGGGGAATTACCTACCATGGTGGTGATGGATGCGATTATTAGGCAGCTACCAGGGGTTTTAGGGGACGATAA
>DOEL01000096.1:4692-7172 GCA_003533095.1 Methylophilaceae bacterium
GATGTATTATTATCGGGTAACCATGCTAGAATTAGCGCCTGGCGATTACAGCAATCGTTAGCGTTAACCAAGGTCAGACGACCTGATTTATTGGCCGCAAGGCTGTTGACTAAAGAAGAGACTCGGCTGCTTCAAGAAATGGATAAGCAGGAACAAGACTCTATATAACTAAAAGGAACGGATGATGGCAGATATTATTCAATTATTAGAGCAAGAAGAAATTGCTCGTCTAGGTAAAACTATCCCTAATTTTGCACCAGGTGACACAGTCGTCGTTGGTGTAAATGTAGTTGAAGGTACAAGAAAACGCGTACAGCTTTATGAAGGCGTTGTAATTTCAAAAAGAAATCGTGGTCTAAACTCAGCATTCACTGTGCGTAAGATTTCATCAGGTGAAGGTGTTGAGCGTACATTCCAAACTTATTCCCCACTCATCGCATCGATTGAATTAAAACGTCGCGGTGATGTGCGTCGTGCAAAACTTTATTACTTGCGTGAGCGTTCAGGTAAATCTGCGCGTATCCGTGAAAAATTAGACGCACGTGAAAAGGAAATCATTCAAGATATTCCACAAGCAGAAACACCCAAGCCGACAGCGCCTGAGGCGGCTCCCGACAAGGCAGCTGAGTAATTCAAAAAGCCCCGTGAAAGCGGGGCTTTTTTATTTGTGCTAATCTTTTTCTATGATGAAGAAAACACGTGATCCCATTGTTATTGCTGATGACGAAAAAAAAGTGATCGATCAATTCATCGATCATTTATGGCTTGAAGATGGCTTAGCCAAAAATACACTTGAGAGTTATCGTTTTGATTTAATGCAATTCTCAGAATTTTTGAATCGTGAGTTTAAAAAAATATTACTGAGTGTCGATCAAAGTGACATTCAATCTTACCTCGCTAATAAATTTAGTCATGTCAAAGCAAGAAGTATTTCAAGACTGATCGCAACCCTTAGACGTTTTTATCGTTATCATCTTCGTGAACATCATATCCATGAAGATCCGACACTTCATATTGAAGCACCAAAATTACCGAAGTCACTGCCCAAAAGTTTAAATGAAACTGAAGTGGAATCTCTTTTAAAAGCTCCAGCAATTGAAACGCCTTTAGGTCTTCGTGATCGTGCGATGTTAGAACTTCTTTATGCGTGTGGTCTTCGTGTCACGGAACTTATTAGTTTGAGAGTGACTGAAGTAAGTCTCACTGATGGTGTGATTCGTGTGACAGGCAAGGGAAGTAAAACCAGATTGGTCCCCATGGGGGAAGTGGCGGTCGAATGGATAGATCGTTATTTAAAAGAAGCGAGACCTCATATTCTTAATCAAAAGGTATCCGATGATTTATTTGTGACGCAGCGTGGAGAATTAATGACACGACAATCCTTTTGGCATTTAATTAAACGCTACGCATTGATTGCAGGGATTCAAAAAACATTATCGCCTCATGTATTACGGCATGCCTTTGCAACACACCTACTCAATCACGGTGCAGATCTAAGGGTTGTTCAAATGTTGTTAGGTCATGCAGATATTTCAACGACACAAATTTATACGCATGTGGCACGTGAGCGATTAAAGAAACTTCATGAAACGCATCATCCTAGAGGTTAAGTGCGAGTTCCTTTTTCGAAGATGACACCCACTGCTTTGACCTGAGGCAAGATTTGTGGTTTTGAAATTTTAAGTTTTAACCAAGGCGATTTAAATTCTTTTTCTAAAGTTTCGATGATGAGATGAGCGAGTGGCTCTAATAATTTAAATGTGTGATTTGATGCGATCGATTTAATACGCGCAGCCACAATGCCATAATCAATTGTATCTCCGATGGCATCGGTCGTGGTTGAAGTGATTTGCGGTAAAGCCATTTCAAGATCGATTAAAAGTGTTTGTGGTAGTGCTCGCTCCCATGAAGACACACCAATAATTGTTTCAACTTTCATTTCTTCTATAAAAATAAGTGGAGCGTTCATGATTACTTTAAAAAAAATTGTAAAATAAGCTTTTCATTATAAAGTGATTTTTAAATGATGAATGCGATTTACATTCTTTTTAGTTACCTCATGGGCGCTATTTCATTTGGTATTTTAATGAGCCATCTTTTTTCTTTGCCCGATCCTCGGACGATAGGCTCTAAAAATCCAGGTGCTACAAATGTATTACGCACAGGAAAAAAATTAGCAGCTTTGTTAACGCTTTTAGGGGATGCCTTAAAAGGAACTTTAACAGTGGGCTTAGCGCAATATTTTGAATTGGCTCCGATGATGGTGGGCCTCATTGCCATAGCGACACTCATCGGCCATATCTTTCCTATTTATTATGGTTTTAAAGGTGGGAAAGGTGTTGCGACAGCTGCAGGTATGCTCTTTATGTTTTCTTGGGTGCTGGGGTTAACGGTATTAGCGGTATGGATAGCTGTGTTTATGATTTGGCGATATTCATCATTGGCTGCGATCATCGCAGGAAGTTTGTCTCCTGTGATTG
>DOEL01000033.1 GCA_003533095.1 Methylophilaceae bacterium
TCATTTGTCTCGCGATGTTTATGCTTCCAAAAAATATTATTCATCTTCTTATTCAATATTGGGCGAAACGTCTCTTAAGAATTTTAAAGATTAAAATTACGCTCACGGGTGAGGCTTATAAATTTTTAGGTAAAGATAGCTATCTTGTCGTATCGAACCATATTTCATGGCTTGATATTCCTGTGATTTTTTCACTAAAACCTGTCACGTTCGTCTCTACGACTGACGTCAAAACCTGGCCTATTATTGGAATGCTCGCTAGAATTTCAGGTGCTATTTTTATTGATCGCAATCGTAAATCAAGCTTACTTGAAGTCATTCAAGCGATGAATCTCCATTTCAAAAACAAAAAACAGTCGATATGTATTTTCCCTGAAGGCATTACGTCAAATGGATATCAAGTGCTCCCTTTCAAGAGTAACTTATTTCAATCAGCTTTTGAATCTAACAAATTACTTTTACCCTTATCGATTAAATACAAAGAAAATAATGTGCTCACAAACCGTACAAGCTTTCATGGATCAACAACTCTAATGCAATCATTTAAGCGAGTGGCCAAATCTAATCTGATTGAAGTCGTTGTAGATATTGGACACCCTGTGAAACCGACCCAATCAAGGAAAGACTTATCTCTCAAGCTTCGAGAAGCTATTGCACTAAAAATTAACTAAGCATCATTTATATGCGTTTCATCTCGATGCTATAATGACGACTTTTTAGATTATTTCACTTAAAAATTATGTTAAAAATTACTGCCATTTACGCTGCTATTCTTACCTTCGTATACGTTAAATTGACATTAAACGTCATTAGCCTAAGACGACAAAATGAAGTGTCTCTCGGTGATGGAGGCCTAAAAGATTTACAAATAGCCATTCGATCACACGGAAATTTTGCAGAATATGTACCTTTAGGTCTTATTTTATTAGCTTGTCTTGAAGCGAATCATATTCATTGGACGATTGTTTTACTATTGGGCGGATTATTCACAGCAGGTAGACTCTATTATGCAAAAGCCTTTCTAGAGGCAACACCTAACAGCGAACTTAGAGTCCAGGGTATGAAATTTACTCTCTGGGGCTTACAAGCACTCGCAGCAACCAATGTAATTGCACTCATCATTCAAAAAATTCTTTAGCAATTAAGCTTTTTAATCCATGAGTGCTTTTATGACCATTGATGCCGCAACTTTACATGGCATGATTAAGCAAGATGATTTAGTTTTGATTGATGTAAGAAATGATGATGAGGTCGCAAGAGGTATCATTCAGGGTGCAAAACATATTCCATTAGCCAATCTTCCTCAAGTATTCGATAAGATCCCTAAAAAATCTAGCGTTGTTTTTTATTGCCATAGCGGTGTGCGTTCGGCTCATGCAGCGTCTTATTTGGCTGGACATGATTACCATGATGTATATAACTTAGCAGGTGGTGTCATTGCTTGGGCAAATGCAGGCTATACTTTTACAGCACTAAAATAATATGCATTACGACCATGAAATAGATGCGACAGGACTGAAATGTCCACTTCCTATATTGCGATGCAAAAAAGGGTTAAATGAAATCGAGTCTGATCAGGTCTTAAAAATTATTGCAACAGACCCTGGAAGTAAAAAAGATTTCGATGCATTTTGTCGTCAAACAGGACATGAGCTTTTATCTCTTCATGAGGACAATGGTGTGATTACTTTCTTTATTAAGAAACGTCCTTTAAGCTAATTTTTTAAGCTGTGCCTCTAATTTTTTAAAAGTCTCGGTAAATTCTTCCAAGCGTTTTTTTTCTTGAGCCACTACCGCTTCAGGGGCTCTATCTACAAAGCTAGCATTTTCTAACTTGCCTTTAGCTTTTTGCATTTCAATTTGAATACGATTAAGTTCTTTTGTAATTCTTTCTTTCTCTTCTGCCGCATTCACTTCAACTTTAAGCATTAATTTAAAATCTTTCACAAGCATTACCGGGGCATCCATGATCGGAAGTTCGTCTACAATTTCAACATCTGTTAATTTAGCTAGCGCTTTAAGATAAGAAGCATAAAGCTCTAATGATTTTTTTTCGCCAGAGATTACAAGTGGAATTTTTTGTGCTGGTGAAATATTCATTTCGCCACGAAGTTTTCGACATACCTCTACCATCTCTTTTAAAATCGACATCCATTTAATACTGTCTTGATCAATTTTATTAGTATCACTTTGTGGGTAGGGCTCTAGCATAATTGAAGGGCCTGTCTTACCATTCATAGGTCCTATGGTTTGCCAAATTTCTTCGGTAATAAAAGGCATCACTGGGTGAATTAATCTTAAAATAGTTTCAAGCACGCGCAAGAGGGTTCGGCGTGTTGCTCTTTGTTCTGCTTCGCTTCCTGATTGCAATTGAACTTTAGCCACCTCAAGATACCAATCACAAAACTCATCCCATACAAATTGGTAAAGCTCTTGAGATAACAAATCAAATCGATAATCTAAAAAGGCTTTCTCAATAGCGGCTTCTCTCTCTTGTAATGCGCTTACAATCCAACGATCCGCTTTTGAAAATTCTAAATAACCATCTACACATTCACCAAAACCATTTTCTTTGCCTTCACAATGCATTAATACAAATCGAGTTGCATTCCATAACTTATTACAAAAGTTTCGATAACCTTCACAACGCTGAAGATCAAATTTAATATCACGCCCAGGACTTGCTAAACTTGCATAAGTAAAACGCAACGCATCTGTGCCAAATGCAGCGATGCCATCTGGAAATTCTTTCTTTGTTTTTTTTGTAATTGACTCGGCTTGTTTTGGATTCATAAGCCCCGTTGTTCTTTTTTCTATGAGAGCTTCTAATGAGATGCCATCAATTAAATCAATAGGATCTAGAACATTGCCTTTTGACTTACTCATTTTCTGACCTTCTGCATCACGAATAAGTCCATGCACATAGACATGTTTAAAAGGAATTTTTCCAGTGATGTGTTTTGTCATCATCACCATACGTGCTACCCAGAAAAATATGATGTCAAAACCCGTGACCAATACGGTTGAGGGCAAATAAAGATCAAGTGCTGGATTGGATACTTTTGGATACTCAGGCGTCCAATCAAGTGTAGAAAAAGGCCAAAGCGCTGATGAGTACCATGTATCTAATACATCAGGATCACGTTTTAAATTTCCTTGATAGCCTTCTTTTAAAGCGAGCGCTTTTGCTTCTTCTTCATTATGCGCAACCCATACTTGACCTTGATCACCATACCAAGCCGGAATTTGATGTCCCCACCAGAGCTGTCTTGAAATGCACCAATCTTGAATATTGTTTAACCATTGGTTATAAGTGTTTACCCAATTGTCTGGAAAGAATTTAATTTCACCTGTCTTTACAACATCCAGTGCTTTTTCTGTAATACTTTTTCCATCGGAACCTTTTTTTGTCATGGCAACAAACCACTGATCTGTGAGCATCGGCTCGATCACTACATCTGTTCTATCACCGCGTGGAATTTTTAGTTTATGTTTTTCAGTCTTGACAAGAAAACCTTGTGCCTCTAAATCTTCTACAATTTTTTTACGCGCAGCAAATCGCTCTAGTCCTTGGTAAATTTTTGGTGCTGCTTCATTAATATAACCATTCAGCGTCAATACACTGATCATGGGTAATTGATGACGCAAACCTACCGCATAGTCATTAAAGTCATGTGCGGGTGTGACTTTGACAACACCTGTACCAAATGTTTGATCTACGTAATCATCTGCAATGATTGGAATTTCACGATCACATAAAGGAAGCTTTACCATTTGACCAACCAGTGTCTGATAGCGCGCATCTTCAGGATGAACCATAATCGCCACGTCACCCAGCATGGTTTCAGGTCTTGTGGTCGCAACCGTGAGGTGGCCTTTACCAGATGCTAGAGGATATTGAATATGCCATAAGAATCCATCTTCTTCTTCTTGCACAACTTCTAAGTCAGATACAGCTGTTTGTAATTGAATGTCCCAATTCACTAAACGTTTGCCGCGATAAATAAGGCCTTCTTTAAATAAACTGACGAATGTTTCAGTGACCGTTTTTGATAAACCTTCGTCCATTGTAAAGCGCTCGCGAGACCAGTCAGGTGAAGTGCCCAAGCGACGCATCTGTTGTGTAATGGTGCCACCTGAATAAGCTTTCCATTCCCAAACTTTTTCTAAAAACTTTTCTCGGCCTAAGTCATGCCTTGAAACACCTTCTTTATCAAGCTGCCTTTCAACCACAATCTGTGTTGCAATACCTGCATGATCCGTACCGGGTTGCCATAAAGTATTATCCCCCTTCATACGGTGATATCGTGTTAAAGCATCCATGAGCGTTTGATTAAATCCATGACCCATATGCAACGTTCCGGTTACATTAGGTGGTGGCAATAAAATACAAAATGAATTTTTTTGTGTTGTATCTAAACCCGCTTGATAAAAGCCTTTTGATTCCCAAAAATCATACCAACGACTTTCAATATCTTTTGGGTTAAAAGGTTTTGAGAGATTATTTTCCATGAATAAAACACAAAGAGGATTTGTTAAAGATTCATTTTAACATAGGGATAAGTGATATCAGGCCTCATGGCAGATGTCTGCCACAAAAAATCACTTAGAACATACAGGGCAAGATGGGTCTTTTTTAAGTTGGATATTTTTCCACTGCATCGACTTTACATCGAGCAATAACAAGCGACCCTCTAAAGATTCGCCTACATTTAAAATAATTTTCATAACCTCAGCGGCTTGCGAAGTTCCAATCATGCCAACTGTAGGCGAAAAAACACCGTTATCAGCACAACGCGTTTCATTACGATCACCTGTATCAGGAAATAAACAATGATAGCAAGGGCTCTTGTTATGCCTCATATCAAAGACACTAATTTGACCCTCAAATCCTACAGCAGCACCTGAAACCAATGGTTTTTTTAATTCAACTGCTATGCGATTAAGGGCATAACGTGTAGCGAAATTATCTGAGCCATCAACGATCACATCCACATCTTTTGCAATCATCTTCATCGTTGCTTCAGTTTGTTTTTCTGTCACTGCGATTACTTCTATATCTGGATTCAGTAATTGAATAAATTGTTTTGCAGATGTAGCTTTATTAATGCCGACTGATTGTGTGTCGTGAATAATCTGTCTTTGAAGATTACTTAAGTCCACATCATCAAAATCACATATTGTCATTTTTCCGATCCCAGCAGCTGCACAATACATCGCAATGGGCGCTCCTAAACCACCTGCGCCTACAATGAGAATATGACTTTGAAGAAGTTTTTCTTGTCCTTGATATTCAATATCGGGCAATAAGATATGACGGCTATATCGAAGAAGTTGCTGATCGTCCATGAATGCATTAAAGATTAATTAAAGTTGAAATGACTATATCGTCAATTAACTATGGATTCAATGCATTTAGAAACTGGGGTGGCTGATGGGGCTCGA
>DOEL01000022.1:0-1299 GCA_003533095.1 Methylophilaceae bacterium
ACCCCCATAGGATCTAGATTTTCAATTGAACAAATAATGATGCAGTTATCTTTCGAATCACGCACGACTTCCATCTCATACTCTTTCCATCCGAGCAGAGATTCTTCAATAAGCAGTTCTTTAGTCGGGGAAGCCTCTAAACCTCTTTCACAGATCGCGATAAATTCTTCGCGATTGTAAGCAATACCACCGCCACTTCCTCCCATCGTAAATGATGGGCGAATGATAGCTGGGTAACCAATACCTGCCTGAACTTGGATAGCCTCTTCTAAGCTATGCGCGATCGCTGACTTTGCAGACCCTAAGCCAATTTTATTCATGGCCTCTTTAAATTTTTGTCTATCTTCTGCCTTATCAATCGCCTCTTTAGATGCGCCAATTAATTCAACGTTATATTTTTTTAAAACACCATACTTATCTAAATCGAGGGCACAGTTGAGCGCAGTTTGTCCGCCCATGGTTGGAAGCAATGCATCGGGTTTTTCTTTAGCGATAATTTTTTCAACAATCTGCCAATTAATAGGTTCGATATAGGTTGCATCCGCCATTTCAGGATCTGTCATGATCGTAGCCGGATTTGAATTCACTAGAATAACGCGATAGCCTTCCTCTCGAAGCGCTTTACACGCTTGCGCACCGGAATAGTCAAACTCACATGCTTGGCCTATGACAATAGGGCCTGCACCGATAATGAGTATGGATTTAATATCTTTACGCTTTGGCATGGCTTGTTTTCTTTTTTTCAATAAGATCAATAAAGTGATCAAACAAGTAGCTCATTTCAGAAGGTCCAGGACTTGCCTCAGGGTGTCCTTGGAAACTAAATGCAGGCTGATCTAATCTTTCAATACCTTGCAAACTGCCATCAAAAAGAGATTGGTGAGTCGCTGCTAAATTTTTAGGAAGTGAAGTTTGATCAACGGTGAAGCCATGATTTTGGCTAGTAATAAATACACGTTTTGTTTTTAAATCTTGGACGGGATGATTCGCACCGTGATGTCCAAATTTCATCTTCGATGTTTTGGCACCACTCGCTAAAGCTAAAAGTTGATGGCCTAAACAAATACCAAAAGTAGGATATCCATCATCAACTAATTGCTGAATCGCTTTAATCGCATAATCGCATGGCTCAGGGTCACCTGGGCCATTCGATAAAAATACACCGTCAGGTTTTAAGCGCACCACTTCTTCGTAAGATGTTTCAGCAGGAACTACTGTGATCTTGCATCTTCTTGAAACTAACATTCTGAGAATATTCTTCTTGATACCGTAATCAAATGCCACCACGTGATAATCAAA
>DOEL01000022.1:1663-5754 GCA_003533095.1 Methylophilaceae bacterium
ACCACTTTAGCGAGGTCCATACCAGAAAGGCCCGGAAAAGCTTTAGCTTCTGCATGTGCTTTTTTATCGTCATCAGATTCAGCAATAATGCATCCGGCTTGAGAGCCATGCTCTCTTAAGTGTCTGGTGAGTTTTCTTGTATCGATATTTGCAATCGCAACAATGCGATTCGCTTTTAAGTATTCGGAGAGTGTTTGTTCGCTTCTAAAATTACTATTGATCATGGCGAGATCGCGAATGATTAAACCACTTGCATAGACTCTATCAGATTCAATATCTTCTGGATTTACACCTACATTACCAATATGAGGATAAGTGAGTGTGACAATTTGTTTTGTATAAGAAGGGTCGGTCAGAATTTCTTGATAACCAGTCATGGAAGTATTAAAAACAACTTCACCTGTGGTTAAACCTGGGGCACCAATTGAAATACCTCGAAACTTAGTTCCGTCTGCAAGCACTAACACTGCCGACATAGTTCGAGACAAAATGATTCTCCAGTATTTGCGAATTCAAGGGTTTGGGTACTGGATATACAAAACGGGAGAAGTTTTTAGCAGCTCCCGTCTTAAATATCTAAAACATTATAGTCGATTTGGCGCCTTATTTCAACGCACTAAACTACGATAAATAGCTAATGGTCAGAGAGACCTAAGACCTTTTGCATATCAAAAAGACCGGTTTTTTGGTGAGCTAAAAACTTAGCGGCTCTGAGTGCGCCTTTAGCAAAAGTGGCTCGACTGGAAGCCTTATGTGTGAGTTCAATACGCTCGCCTGTACCTGCATATAAAACCGTATGGTCCCCTACAATGTCGCCACCGCGAATCGTTGAAAAACCAATCGTGGTTTGCTTACGCTCACCTGTATTGCCAAAACGCTCATATTGCGCATCCTTTTTAAGATCTCTGCCACTTGCCATTGCAACGGCTTCACCAAATCTTAGCGCTGTACCTGAAGGGGCATCAATTTTATGTCGATGATGTGCCTCAATAATTTCAATATCAAAATCATCTTTAAGCAATTGTGTTGCTTTTTCAACCAGCGAAATTAATAAATTAACGCCCACACTCATATTCGGTGCAAAAACAATCGGTATTGTTTTTGAAGCATCAAGAATCATTTTCTTTTCTTGATCTGAAAATCCAGTGGTGCCGATAACATACTTCACCTGATGGGCCTCACATAATTTTAAATATTCAAGACTTGCTTCAGGTCTCGTAAAATCAATGAGCACATCAGCTGATGAGATCACTTTAGCAATATCGTGGTCAATCTTAATGCCTGTCACAATGCCCAATGCCTCACCTGCATCACGGCCTAACTTCTCGCTCGATTTATGATCAATGGCTGCCACAAGCGTTAAGTCTTTATCGGCAGCAATTTCTTGAATGAGTGTCTGACCCATACGGCCCGAAGCCCCTACGATAAGAATATTTATTTTACTCATATGATTAGAATCCTATTTTTTCTAACATTAAATCAAAATAATTGGGATCGGTTTCAGCAGGCAATGGTTTTGCATTATCAGTTTTTGGAGCTTCAGGTTTAGAAACCTCAGGCTCTTTTTTAATTTCAACAGGCGCTGCTTCCGTCACAGGTTTTTTAACTTCAGGCTCTGCCGCTTTTGATGGCTCAGGTATATCTTTCTGAGGCGTCACAATTTTTCTTTCTTCTACCGGCACTTCTTTTTTAGGTGGAACTATTTTGGGAGTAGATTTCTCCTCATCATCTTCCCAAAATTTTAGACGATCGAGCATGCTTTTTTCTTTTTGGACTGGCTTTTGATTAGTATCATTATTTTTTTGAGGAACAATTTCTTGACGCTCTTCTTTCGCATTTTGAGAGGCAGGAATAACGTCACCTTTTACCTTATTAAGTAGGTCTTTTTCAAATATTAAAGTCACTCTTCTTTTTTCAATGATCGCACCATCTTTTTCCATTTGATAAAAATAATCCCATTGATCTTTATGGAAGCTATCAGAAATTAATGGTGTGCCCATCACAAAGCGGACTTGGGTTTTCGTCATACCTGGCTTTAGTTGCATCATCATTTTTGAGGTAACTAAATTACCTTGTTGAATCGGCATCTTATAAGGCTTAATCGAGGGTAGTGAAGAACTGCAGGCAACAAGTAAAAGACTTAAAACAAGAAGGAATATACGCATTTTTATAACTTTAAACATAATGCGTATTAATATAACATGCTAGACAGTATTCAAAATGTTTCATAAGGCAATTTTTAAGGTGATGTAATGGGACAGGATCATAAAGATTTAAAAAAATCAGGGCTTAAGGCAACGCTTCCCCGACTTAAAATCTTAAGTCTTTTTGAGCATAGTGATGCAAAACATCTCTCAGCAGAAGATGTCTATAAACTCTTAATTAAATCGGGTGAAGACGTCGGTCTTGCAACAGTCTATCGTGTTCTCACTCAATTTGAACAAGCAGGTCTTTTAATACGTCATCATTTTGAGAGTGATAAGGCTGTCTTTGAATTAAGTGACTCACAACATCACGATCATATCGTGTGTATGCAATGTGGTCATGTGGAAGAATTTTGTGATGATGAAATTGAAAAAAGACAGAAAATTATTGCGAGTAAAAAAGGATTTGTTATCCAGGAGCATTCACTTTATATCTATGCTGAATGCACTAAAACGCCCTGCCCCAACAAAGTTTAAATCTGTAACATTTCTTTTGCATGCTCGCGAGTGGTGTCGGTAATCGCTATACCACCTAACATGCGCGCAATTTCATCAACACGCATCTTGTCATCCATTAAATGAATGTGACTGAGCGTTTGATTGTTTTCCTGTGTCTTAGATACTTTGTAATGATGAACGGCTAATGAAGCGACCTGTGGTAAGTGCGTAATAACCAATACTTGTCTTTGCTCATGATTGCCTAATTCCTTTAAAAGTTTACCTACAATTTCAGCAACACTCCCACCAATACCTACATCCACTTCATCAAAAATCATACAAGGTACATTTGCTTTTGAAATGGATGCAACGCGAATTGCAAGACTTAAACGAGAGAGTTCACCGCCAGAGGCTGCTTTATGGATGGGTCTTAATTCAGCCCCCAAATGCGGCGCCACAAGAAATTCAATATGCTCTAGACCATGCGCTGTTGGATCTTGAGGTGTAAGTTTCACTTCAAAACGACCATGACTAAAAGATAATTTTTGCATCGCTTGAGTAATGTTTTGACTTAATATCTCTGATGCTTTTTTTCTTGCCTGAGTTAATAATTGTGCACTGTCACTGAAAGCTTGATGCGCTAATTTTTCTTTGGCATCAATACCGTCATCAGATTGAAATGATTCAAGCTCATCCATACGCGCTTGCCACGCCACAAGAGTTGATTCAAATTCTTCAGGTTTAATGCGATGTTTTCTACCAAAATTATGAATCGCTTGAATGCGCGCTTCAATGTCTTTGAGTCTTTCTGGATCTAAATCAACTTTTTGCAAATATCGATTAAGAGAGCGAAGCAGTTCTTCTGTTTGAATATTGATCGAATCAATAAGCTCAGAGGATTCTTTTAATTTTTCATCAATAGCCAATGAATGAGAAATTTTTTGCTGGACCAAATGAAGTCTATCGGAAATCGCTGTCTCATCTTTTTCTAAAACTTCAATACAAAAATTAATATCTTCGACAAGCTCATGGCCATGAGACATCATCGCGTGCTCTTGTTGGAGAGTCTCCCAGTCACTTAGCGTAAAAGAAAGTTGTTTTAACTCTCTTAATTTATCTCTTAACTCTGCAAGTTCATCACTATAAATTTGTGCATTTTTTTCGTATTCAATTTTTTGTAAATGAAGCCTATGCCATGCTTGGTAGAGATTATAAGTTTTCAAGGCTAAATCTGAGTGGCCACCAAACCCATCTAAAATTTGTCTTTGTGCACTTAATTTTAAAAGTGAATGGTGAGAATTTTGACTATAAATATCAACGAGTGACTCACCCAATTCTTTTAACTGCTGAAGTGTCGCTACCTTACCATTAATAAAAGCTCTTGATTTTCCATCCGCATGAATCACTCTTCTTAAAATGAGTTCATTGCTCTCAGATTCAAGTTCATTG
>DOEL01000053.1:0-8419 GCA_003533095.1 Methylophilaceae bacterium
ATTTTTTTACCATCATATGCAATAAATTGACCTGAAGTTTTCATTGAAAGTTTATCAATTTGATGTTTCATGCCAGTAACACTTTCGTCAGCGTCAATGAGTCCATTAGGACCACCCATATCTGTTCTTACCCAACCCGGGTGAAGCGTAATAAGGGCTAAATCATATGGTTTTAAATCAATAGATAAACTTTTCATTACCATATTAAGTGCAGTTTTACTTGATCTGTAAAGGTATTCGCTGCCCCCTGAGTTGTCATCAATACTTCCCATCTTACTTGTAAGAGAAGCTACTTTTTTTAAATGACTCTTTTTAAGATGAGGTAGAAAAGCTTTTGTCATTTTAAATGCAGCAAGTGTATTAATTTTAAAAGCCTCAAGCCACGTATCATAGTTGATATGATCGATTGAGCTATCTGGATAAACGCCTGCATTATTAATTAAAATGTCGATCGGGCTTTTGAGTGATTTTGCAAACTGGTCAATAGATGAAAAATTTGCCACATCAAGTTTGTAAATTGAAATATTTTTAAATTTTACTTGAAGCTTATGAAGATCATCTTTTTTGTTTATCTTTCTCGAACATGCAATGACTTCATAATTATCTATAGCATATTGTCTTACAAATTCGAGACCTAAACCCCTATTCGCACCAGTGATTAGAACTGTATATTTCGCATTGGACATAATAAATAATATGAAATGATAAAGGTTTATAATAAATCAAAATCTTAAGGATGTATTGCTATGCTGTTAAAGAGATATTGGTTTTTAAGTTTACTTTTTATTGCGCATCTTGCTTATGCTGGTGAGTTCGGTAATTACTGTCTTCTGAGCTTATCTGAAGGACGTTTTCTAAAGACTGATTGCTCAGTCAATGCAAGCTATCAAGGTAAAGTGTATTGTTTTGGTAGTGAAATAAGTAAAGATATTTTCTTAAAAACGCCTGACGAATTTATTAAAAAAGCTGCAGTCTTTTATGAAAAAAATAAAGAGGCTGACCGTAAAAAAATATCACAAGAAGAAATGCTAAAAGAAATTAAAAGCCCTGATTGTGATTTTTCAAATAAAGATTTGGGTTACTTAGACATGAATGGTCTAGATTTAAGTCACTGCAAAATGCTTAACACGAGTGTATTCGGTGCCAATCTGATAGGTGCTAATTTAGCAAACACTAACATGCAAAGAGCTTATTTAAATTTAGCGCGGCTTGAAAAAGCAAATCTGTCAGGGGCTAATTTAACTGAAGCGACTATATTCCAAGCAATTTTTGGCGAAACAGTTTTTAAAGGTGCAAATTTAACTCGTGCTCGCGTGATCGGAACGTTAGGTGGCGTTGATATGTCCGGCGCTACAATCAAATACGGACAATTTGGTTTAGATGTAGGCAACCAACCTATGGGGCAAATGAAATTTGATTCAGTAGGTGGTAAGTTTTATAAAGCAAATTTTGAAGGCGCTGATTTAAATATAGCCAGTTTTTTATTTGGTGATTTAAGAGAAGCGAATTTAAAAAATACGAATATGTACCGTGCGGATTTAAGTCAGGCAGATTTAACGGGTGCTGATCTCACTAATGCAGATTTAACTGATGCTAATGTAGATGGTGCCATTTTTACTAATGTTAAAGGCCTTTCAACTGTCAAAGGCTTTTCTTCAGTCAAAGGCAAATGTCGTGATTGTGGCATGCCTTAAATATTTACGACACCTAAACTCAATCGAATAAAAAAGTAAGCAATACGAGCTTTCATTCTTTTGATTAAGTGTGATTTATCCCAATCTTTTAAAAGAATCTCAGTGCCACCCAACCTAATATCTGACAAAATATTTTTTTTGAGTTGAGAGGAAAAATATTTATCAAAGATAAATATATTTGCTTCGCGAGCAAGCAAGAGACTAAAGGGATCAATATTTGAGGATCCTATAGTGCACCAAGTGCCATCAATTACTGCCACTTTGCTGTGCATGAAACTTTTTGTGTATTCAAAAATAGTCATGCCCTCTTTTAAAAATTTACCGTAAAAAGCTCGGGTAGCATTAGAAAAGAAGTAATCCATTTCGCCTTTCAGGAGAAGTGTGACTGAAACACCTCTCTGAGCTGCCTCGATTAGAGCCCTTTCAAATTTTTTACCTGGAATAAAATAAGCATTCGCAATAAATATCTCATGTTTAGCATTATGAATTGCATGTAAATATGCTTTTTCAATATCCTGTCTATGACGAAAATTATCTCGTTCTATAAAATTAAGTTTTGTGCCATTGGGGTATTCAAGTTTATTTTTTTGAGTATGCTTTGGAAGATATGATTTTTCTAAATGAGCCCATGAAACCCTTTTCCAGAGCTTTACCATACTTCGACCAATAAGATTTACAACAGGCCCATTTAATTTTGCAGCGTAATCGATACGTGGCCCTTTACTATTAGGCACATTCATATCATCAATGATATTAATACCTCCAACATATGCAGTTTCATGATCAATTAGAAACATTTTCCGGTGAAGTCGTCTTAGTGAAATACGCTTCATTTGATAAGGTGAAATTTTAGGGTTATAAAAAAGTAAATGGATTTTGGAAGTTTTAATTTCATCTCTAATTTTTTGCGAAAGATCACGACTACCAAAACCATCAAGCAATAAATAAACTTTAATACCTCTTTTGACTGCGTCTTTAAGCGCATTTAAAATTTTTTCGCCCGTTACGTCATGGCTAAATATATAGGCCTCTACAAAAATACTCTGACGAGCTTTTTTGATCGATTGAATCACCTCGGCAAAATAATCTTTACCATTTTTAAGTAACTCAATCTTATTTCCTTTTAAGTAATAGGGCATAGCCTCTTATTTTAAGACATAAAAAAAGCGCATGGGATTAACCCATGCGCTTTTGTATGAATAACTAATTCTAAGCTTAGTTAACTGCTGATTTAAGAGCAGCACCTGCTTTGAATGTTGGAGCCTTACGTGCTGGTATTTTAAGTTCTTTACCAGTTTGTGGGTTACGACCAACTCGTGCAGCGCGTTTAGAAACTTTAAAAGTACCAAAGCCGATAAGTGTTACTACATCACCTTTTTTAAGAGCTTTAGTGATAGCTGCAAGTGTTGCATCAATCGCACGACCAGCGTCTGCTTTTGTTGAACCTGCTGCTTTTGCAACTGCTTCGATTAGTTCGCCTTTATTCATAATTCCTCCAAAAGTAAATTAAGATATGTAAGACCATTGAAATGACAGCGTCATAGAAGGTCTAGGCGTACTTTGCATTGATTTTTAAGGCTTGTCAACAGTCATATTCAATTTTTTTCACATTGGGTAAGGGTTCTATCGATATTCGTTGAATTTAAAAAAAAGCTATCTTTTCATTTGATTCTTGTTACAATATTCAAATGAAGAAAATTGTTCCTATTCGAGGCGGTAAAAGACCAGGTGCTGGACGTAAATCAGGCACTGGAAAATTTGGCGAAAAGACAACGCTAGTCAGAGTACCAGAAAGCCAAACCGCTGTGATATCAAACATCTTAGAAGCTTATGCCAAGAGGAAGATTCAAGAAATTTCTAATGTAGTATCTATTGATTTGGTGAATGAAGCCATGACGAAAACCAAGATTCCTCTATTTGAGCACAAGGTGCCTGCAGGGCTTCCATCTCAAGCAGATGACCATGTTGAGAAAAGAATGGATCTTAATGATTATCTTATTCGCGAAGCTGATACAACTTTTTTTGTACGTATCAAAGGAAATTCAATGGATAACGCTGGTATACATGATAATGATGTCGTCATCGTGGATCGATCTCAAGAAGCTTCCATTGGTGACATCGTATTGGCTTCGTTAGATGGTGAATTTACTGTAAAGACTTTAGCTAAAAATAAAAATGGCTCTCCACGCTTACTTCCTGCAAATGAAGCATTTAGTCCTATTGAAGTTTTAAAGGGGGTGCAATTTCAGATATGGGGGGTTGTTACAGGAGCTGTTAGAAAGTTTAAATAAAGTTTTAAACTTTAATTATAAGTTTTTGGATTAAGTTGAATATAAGTTTGCTCAGGTTTAAGTTTTACTAACCAACCTTCATAAAAAATTTCACTCATGGCAGGATCTATTAGAAGTTTAAAAGGAGCTTTTCCGCCTCGATAGGTTAACTTTTGACCTTCGGTCAGTGAGTATTTATTTTCCACACCCTTGCTATCTAGAATACAAATCGTCTGTTGACCTTTAGAAATAATGTGGAAGTAATCCCCAGGCTTGAGAGGGTCAGTGGGGGAGGAGATTTGTGTAATCGGTTTTGAGATAGTTTGATTACACATCTTAATCACAAGATCCTTATTATCCTCTATTTTTTTGATTGCAACAGGTGGCACATCAGGTGACTCCACTTTTTCATCTATAGGTTTAATTTCATATGTTGCAATATCATTTGGAAGAGAATCTATATTGGGTAAATCGACTTCTTGCCCTTCAAAATTTTTATGCGCAACAGCATATTTTTGGTAAACACCAATGAGAAAATTAGAAACAAAAAGGAAGATAATAAAATAAAAGATATAAGATACTTTAAGGTGGGCTTTTATCCACACAAAAAATGATTTAACTTTTGTGAGAAGTAATATTTTCTTCTCAGATAAATTATTTGATACATCAGTATGTATTTCTGCTTCAGGCTCAGGAAGATTTAAAGATCTTGTTTTATTTTTTGTGTCTTCAATGATGGAATCAATATCCAACTCAAGAAATGCTGCATATTTTCTAATCGAAATGAGTTTGATTTGAAAAGAAACAAAACCATCTTTTTTATTTTCTTCCATGGAGATGATATGTTTATTATTTAAAGTGAGTCGACGCGCGACATCATCAATTGAAAGATTTAAATCTTCTCTTGCCTCTTTTAAAAGATGACCATGGATAATAATTGAATCGTTTGACATCACATAAATTACAAAAGTAAAGATAAAATAGTATCCTAATAAGAGTTTTTTTCAATCATTACTGCGACATATATAAGGTAGGGTAATGATATGATTTGTCCAATAAACGACAACGCATGGAGATTAAATGAAGACCGAAGAAATTTTAGAAAAAGTGGTATTTAAAAGTCGATGGATATTAGCCCCTATGTATTTAGGTTTGGTAGGTGGTCTATTGTGTTTATTAATAAAATTTGGACAAGAATTTCTTCATATCATGATGACGGTAGTTGATACACCCGAAAGAGAGATTGTGTTATCAATTTTAGCTTTAGTAGACATGACGCTTGTTGCAAATCTTCTTATCATGGTGATTTTTAGCGGTTACGAAAATTTTGTATCTAAAATCGATGTCGATAACCATGAAGACAAGCCGCATTGGATGGGTAAAGTCGATTACTCTGGGTTAAAGCTTAAGTTGATTGGTTCCATTGTTGCAATTTCAGCTATCGATCTTTTAAAAGCATTTATGCATGCATCCACACCAGGACAGATATTAACGAATACTCAGATGGCTTGGATGGTAGGTATTCACGCAACCTTTATCATCTCAGGTGTCCTTTTCGCGATTATGGATAAAATTGCTGAAGATACGCCGCATCACTAAAAGTATTTTTGATGAAAGTTCTAAAGCAGTCAGAGGTTAATAATCTCATTCAACTTCATCAGTCTGGCCAATTTGCTTTGGCAGAAAAAAATGCAAAAGAATTATTAGGTGAATTTCCTCAAGAATTAATTTTGCATAATATTTTAGGTGTATCTCAAGAAGCACAAAAAAAATTTAAAGAAGCTGCTGAGAGTTATCGTAATGCTTTAAAAATTCAACCGCAATTTGCAGAGATGCAATTCAATTTAGGCTCAGCGCTGTATCAATTAGGTGACAATCAAGGTGCTATTCAGCAATACCAAAAAGCAATTCAGATTAAACCTGATTTAGTGGTTGCATATTTTAATCTTGGGATTGCATATCAGAATGAATCTCAATTTGATCAAGCATTGAGTGCATATCAAAAAGCTGTTGAACTAGAACCTGGATTTTATGAAGCGTATGGCAATATAGGCGCAGTCTATTTATTGCAAGGTGATTTTGATGCGGCCATTCTATCTTTCCAGAAATCACTCAACATACAAGATCACGCCCGAGGTCATTTCAATTTAGGCAATGCTTATCGCAACCAAGGTCATTTAGAAAAAGCTATTCAATCCTACCATAGAGCAATAGAGATGAACCCACATGATGCAGAAACCTGCTCAGTGCTTGGTGATGCATTATGGCATCAAGGAAAAATTCAAGAAGCCAATCAATACTTAAGACAAGCGGTGACACTCAATGAAGATAATCCTATTGCTAATTACAATCTTGCAACATTTCTTCATGACAATAAAAAATTCCAAGAGGCTTATGATTTTTACAAAGCCTCTCAAATGAAAGATTGGGAAGAGCGTGCACTATATTGTTTATATAAGACAAAACAATTTGATCTTTTTGAAAAAGAATTGAATGGTGTGATGCTTAAAAAAAATACATCACCTTTACTAGCAACACTTTCAACACACTTTGCAAGGAACTTTCATAAAAAAGATCGTTACAATTTTTGCCCAGACCCGCTTCATTTTGTATTTCATGGTCAAGTAGATGCTTTGAAAGACCCGAATGATGATTTATTAAAATCACTCCTGCATGATATTACTGAAGCAGATATTTCAGAGCGCATGCAAAGTCGATTAGTCAATGGCATTCAATCATCAGGTAATCTTTTTAAACGAAAAGAACCTTCGTTTAAAAGATTAGCCGGAGAAATTACATTGCTCATTAAAAAATATTATGATCGCTATAAGCATGAAGAATCCATGTTTATTAAAGCGTTTCCAAAGACAATTGAATTTAGTAGTTCTTGGTTTGTGAAAATGCAAACAGGGGGTCATCTATCATCACATATTCATGAGGAGGGTTGGATCAGTGGTGCTGTGTATTTATCAATTCCGCAACAAAAAAATCATCCAGACGAAGGTGGTATTGAATTAAGTATTGATGGGGATGATTATCCGAGAATGCATGATGACTTTGAAAGAAAGCTCTATCTTCCTCAGGTAGGTGATGTGGTTTTTTTTCCATCTTCCGTATTTCATCGAACCATACCTTTCAGTTCTCATGAAGAAAGAATCTGCATCGCTTTTGATTTAAAACCAGCGAGCGTTTAACGTTGCTGAAGTCGTAAAGACATTTTCTTTAAAAATTTCATCGCCACTTTAGGTTCGTCGGCCAGCATCATTTCTAGATGCACTTTTGGAATTGTAATAATTTCTGAATCATTTGAAGTCGATACGGCTGAAGCAATAGTTGGTGTTTCATTTAACACCGCCATCTCACCAAAGTATTCATGGGCCTTTAAAGAGCGAATCAATCGACCATCCTGAACAAGATTAACCGAGCCTTGAACAATGTAGTAGACATTATGTTCGCGATTACCTTGTTCAAAAATTATTTCACTTTTCTTATAAATTTTTCCATAGCGTGAAGCAAGATAATGAACAAAGGAACTTGAAAGAGGAATAGAATCATCAAATAATTTTTTTAATAACAACATATCTTTTTTATGCAGTGTTGCCATAAGTTCTACACCAAGTAAATAAGAGGCGATATTAAGATAAAGCCAAATGAGCGAAATAAAAAGATTTCGCATGCCACCAAAAAAAGTACCATAGGATTGACTCAATGATAGAAAGATATCGAATGTTGATCTGAGCACAAGCCATAAGAAAGCAGTTAGTAGCGAACCAAAAATAATATGTTTTACATTGACTTTGATCGGGAAAAAAAATCGATTAAAAAGTGCTAAAGACAAAACAACAAATAAAAATGAACTCACGAGATAGATTGTTTGTGAATTTACAAAGCTCAAATACTCTCCAAAGAATATGGCGGCTTTTTGAAAGATCATTCCGGATAAAGTAAAAAAGAAAAAAAGTAAGAGGATGCCAATAATAGCCACGATATCTCGAATTTTACTTTTTAGAAATGATGGGTCCTCTTCAGTTGCTGAAATAATGAGAAGGCTTGCTCGAAGAGAGCTTGTAAGCGGTGTGGCTGCCCATAATAAAATTAAAGTACCCAGGATACCCCATGCTTTTGTATGGCTTGATACCTTGTATACTTCAAGCATAATTTTTTTGCTTATTTGTGGTAACAAATCACTTGTAAGAAGTGCTAATTTTCCTAATGCAAATTCAGAATTCACTAACCAATGACTTAAGAAAAAGAAAATTAGAAGGATCATTGGAATGAGCGCAAAGAGAGAAAAGAAAGATAACGATGCTGTTAAGCCAAAGACATTGTGTCGCTTACATCCTGCAAATGTTTCTTTCATCATAAAAATGGGAAGTGACTCATCTTTTTTCTGATAAAGATTTTTAAAAAGTGGATGCAATTTAATCATTATGATAATGCTCTATAGTGATTAGT
>DOEL01000053.1:8803-12070 GCA_003533095.1 Methylophilaceae bacterium
GCATGTGGCATATGCTGATGAAGTTCGTACGCTGTGATTGGTGGGCACACCATATCGTATCGACCTTGAATAATTGTTGTAGGAACTTCTTTTAATTTTTTAACTTCTTCCAATATTTTTTTGCCATCGATGAAGCATTCATCTTTAATGTAATGAAGTTGAACGCGTGCTCGTGCTATTTCGTTTTGAATATCATCATCTGTTAAGGGTTTATTTTCCTCTAGTTGAGGTAGAAGTTTCAAAAGACTGCCTTCGAAACGATTCCAAGCAATGGAAGCTGGACCGCTAATTTTTAAATCATTTGAGAATACGAGCTCAGTGTAACTTTTTATAAGATCGTTACGTTTAGATTCTTCTAGAAAATCAAGAAGCGTTCGATGCGCTTCAGGAAAAAAAGATTTCACTTCATTGAGAAACCAATCAAGTTCTGTTTTGCGGCTTAAGAAGATGCCTCGCAAAATGAGTGCTTTGACGGCATGAGCATATTGAGTTGCATAAGCTAACGCGAGAGCGCTGCCCCAAGAGCCTCCAAAAATAATCCAATGATTAATCTTGAGATATTCTCGAATCGCTTCCATGTCGGAGATAAGTTCTGCCGTAGTGTTCGCAGTTGTTTCTCCTAAAGGTTTGCTTTGTCCGCATCCTCTTTGATCAAAAAGGATGATTTGATAGTGTTTTGGATCAAAAAATTGTCTTTGTTTAGGATTGGTTCCGCCACCAGGCCCGCCGTGAAGAAAAATAATAGGTTTTCCATGGGGATTTCCAGAAAGCTCAACATAAATTTTATGTCCATGGGGTCTTTCTATCCAAACCTCATGATAGGGTGAAATCTCTGGATATAAGGTATATAAAGATTCAGTTGGCATAGAAAAATTTTGTCTTTCTTATTGATTTTATTAGATATTTTAACAACTTTAGGAAAGTTCAGGAATAATTAAAATTTGGACTTAAAAAAATGTTAATAAATTGTAACTAAATTGTTGCAATTCTAAAAAAAGAGGCATATATTAAGCATCAAGCATAAGTGAAATTGTGCTGAAAGTAAGCCTTCGAAGCACCTTCGAGTCTTAAAGTAAAACACTTTAAAATTTAAAGTGTCTAGAGAGTTTACTTCTTTTTAAAACCCTTAGTAAAAACTATGGAGATTTATATGAAACTTAATAAAATCAAGTTAGCTCTTGGTTTAGTAGCTGGTCTTTCAGTGGCAATGCCAATGATTGCTTCAGCAGCTGCTGATCAAGAAAAAGCAATTGCTAATGCTGATAACTGGGCAGCACCACGCGGTGACTACACAAATCAAGCACACAGCAAATTAACACAAATTAATCAAGGTAACGTTAAGAACCTTAAAGCAGCATGGACATTCGCAACCGGTGTAAACCGTGGTCACGAAGGTGCTCCTCTCGTTATTGGTAACATGATGTATGTTCATACAGCATTCCCAAATAACGTTTATGCGCTTGACTTAAACGACAATCAAAAAATCGTTTGGTCTTACTTCCCAAAACAAGATCCATCAGTTCAAGCAGTTCTCTGCTGTGACAACGTTTCACGTGGTCTTGGTTATGGCGACGGTAAAATCATGTTACAACAAAACGATGGTACTTTAGTTGCTCTAGATGCTGCATCTGGTAAAAAAGTATGGGACGTTAAAAACACTGACCCTAAAGTTGGTGCTACAAACACAAACGCTCCACACGTAATTAAAGACAAAGTTTTAACAGGCTGTTCTGGTGCTGAATTCGGTGTTCGTTGCTTTATGGCAGCTTACAACTTAAAAGACGGCTCATTAGCTTGGAAAGCTTACTCAACAGGTCCCGATTCTGAAGTATTAATCGGTAAAGACTTCAACAAAGAAAACCCACTCTACTCAGCATTATCAGTCTATGAAGACGTTAATGGTGGTAACAAACAAGGCGGTTCATTCAAGAAAATTGATACTGCTAAGTTAAAAGGTGGTGAAAAAGATCTTGGCGTTAAAACATGGTTGAAACCACAAGCAGTTAAAGATGGTTGGCAACATGGTGGTGGCTCTGTATGGGGCTGGTGGCCATATGATCCAAAAACAAACTTAGTGTACTACGGTACAGGTAACCCATCAGTTTGGAACCCAGATGTACGTCCAGGCGACAATAAATGGTCTATGACTGTTTTCGCACGTGACTTAAACACTGGCGTTGCACGCTGGGGTATGCAAATGACTCCACATGACGAGTGGGATTACGACGGTATTAACGAAGTGATCTTATTTGACAATGGTGGTAAGACATATGCATGGCACCATGACCGTAACGGTTTTGCTTATACATGGCAAGCTGACAACGGTACTTTAGTTGCTGCAGAAAAAGTACATCCATTTGTTAACTGGGCAACTGATGTTGACAAAAAATCTGGTGTACCTAACAAGTTAGCTACAGCTTCTACACACCAAGACTACAATGCTAAGGGTGTTTGCCCAGCTGCATTGGGTACAAAAGACCAACAACCAGCTGCTTACTCACCTAAGACTGGCTTGATCTACACACCACTCAACCACGTATGTATGACATACGAACCAGTTGAGTCTAAGTATGTAGCAGGTCAACCATGGGTTGGTGCAACATTAACTATGTTTGCTGGTCCAGACGGTGTTATGGGTGGCTTCGGCGCTTATGATCCAATGACTAACAAAAAAGCTTGGTACAACAAAGAGAAATTCTCAGCTTGGGGCGGTGCTTTAACAACTGCTTCAGACTTAGTTTTCTACGGTACTCTTGACCGTTGGTTCAAAGCTCTTGACGCTAAGTCAGGTAAAGAACTTTGGAAATTCCAAGTGGGTTCTGGTGTGATTGGTAATGCATTCACATATACAAACGGTGGCAAACAATACGTTGGTGTTTTATCAGGTATTGGTGGTTGGGCTGGCGTTGCGATGAACCTTGGCTTAACTAACCCAACAGACGCTCTTGGTGCTGCTGGTGGTTATGCTGAACTTACTAAGTACAATGCTGCTCCTGGCGGCGGTGCTTTAACAGTATTTAGCCTATAATTAATCGAAAGATTTTTTATAGAACTAACTGTTAGTTAGTATGTCCTATAAACACCCCGCTTTCGAGCGGGGTGTTTTTTTATAGGACCCACGATATTTAACTGGTAAGGAAAAAAAATGTTTAAAAAAATTGCTTTGTTTTTATGTGTAATTCAAACGGCTTATATGAGTTCGGTATATGCAGCCGGCGCCGATCGTGAAGATGGTCTGCCAGGCATGCCTTATCAGCAAACTGATCC
>DOEL01000067.1 GCA_003533095.1 Methylophilaceae bacterium
ATCTTGGTGAAGATGGAAAGCCACATGTTAGCCCAGGTCCTATTTTGATGTCAGGAAGTGATTTATCTATTTTCTTTTTTAATGAAATTAACCGTGCAAGACCGCAGGTGCATTCATTGCTCTTAAGAATCATGGCAGAAAAAACATTATCCGCATTTAATAAAGAGCATCACTTTCCGCATATGGTGGTATTCGCTGATCGAAACCAAGTAGAACGTGAAGAAACATTTGAAATTCCCTCAGCAGCGCGTGATCGTTTCATGATGGAAATACCTATCCTCATCCCAAAAGCGGATCAGATGATGAAAGACTTAGTCTTTGAAACAAAATTCCATAACGCAGACAAACTGATTGAAGAAGTTAAACCAAATCTCATTAAATTTAATAAGCTCAATGAGCTTTCAGAAACAATTCAAGAGAATATTAAAGCAACAGATGCGCTAAAAAATTATGCATTACGTTTATGGAAAGCTACAAAAAATCCAGGTGATTACGGCATTAAATTATCTGATATCGATATGAATCGACTCATCGTATCAGGGGCTAGCCCACGCGGCATGAGTATGATGATGAAGGCAGCACGTGTAAATGCATGGCTCAATGATCGTACATCAGTGACACCTGCTGACATTCATGCGGTGTTCCACGAAACCATTGCCCATCGTCTCGTATTTAATCCTGTATATGAAATGAGAAGGACTGTCATTGCGCGTGATTTAAGCAACGGTATTTTAAACGTTATCAACGCCCCCTAAATTAAATGGCCCAACCCACTCCATTATTTGATTACCACATTGGTTGGAAATCTAAAGGCAAACACCCTGGTCGCCACAAAAGCAATCAGCGGGGTATGGGCATTGAATTTGCAGGACATACGACACTTCTTTCTTACCCTGATCCAAGACGTATTGATATTCGTCAATCAATTCGAGATCCTTTAGGTGAGATTCACGTCAAAATATTTAATCAACGAAGTGCAACGCCGGTGATCATCGTATGCGATTTATCTGCCAGTATGAATTTTGGTGGAAAAAACAAAAAAATTAATCTCGCAGCTGAAGTTGCAAAATCGATAGCACATTCAGTGATAGATCGGCATGATGCATTGGGACTTATTGGTTTTGATGACGAGATAAGAGAAGATTGGTTGGCACCTATATCATTTAGATCACAACATGCATTCACACTGATTAACGAACTTAAAAACTATACGTCGACTAATAAATCAAATAAAGCGATCAAGGATCTATATCAATATATGCCTCGTGAACGCTCACTTATTTTCTTTATCTCTGACTTTCATATGCCAGAAATTGAATTAGAAAATTGCCTGTCTAATCTGATGAGACATCACGTAGTACCTGTGGTTCTCTGGGATAAAAAAGAATACATCAATTTGCCTAATTTTGGCATCGTCACAATTACTGATCCTGAAAGCGGCAAGAAGAATACTCTTTTCTTAAGAAAAGAATTAAAAGAAAAAATTGTGGATTCATTTGAAAAAAGACGCGCTGTTATTACAAAAGCGTTTATGAATTTTGATATTCCGCCTTTTTTTGTAGATGAACATTTTGATGCAAATAAAATGACCGAGTACTTTAATCAATTCGTGGGCGCTTAAGGATGATGAAATATCTTATTTCATTCATGATGCTCTTATTATCGGCATCGAGTTTTGCGCTTGATGTTCAAGAATGGCCAGATATCAAAGAAGGTATTGTTTCGATCAGCATAAAAGAGCCACCTCACCGAGTAGGATATACAGTAGGGGATAAATCACAAAGACATGTTGAAGTCACGATTAAGAAGCCTTATGTTCTCATAAAAGAATCTTTGCCAATCCCAGGCTATGAAAGAAAATACAAAGGACAAGATTTAGGCATTGTATTAGATACAATGACTCATACATACAAAGAAAATAAAACATCATCTACTTTAATTCTAGATCTTACTTATCAAATTTTTACAAATAATGTAGTTGCTAAACCAGGATTCTTACCTGCTGAATACATTCGTGTTTTAAATCCTAATGACCCTGAAAAAAAAGTATTTAAATATCGAATTCCTGAGTACCAAATTGCCATTTCTCCATTATCTATTTTTGGAAATATAAAAATCGAAGAAGATATGAGTCCCTTAAGAGGTGTTTTTCTAATCGATGAAAAAAAACCAATCAAAGCTTTAAAAATTTCGGGCATCATCGCACTTTTTTCTTTGTTAGGACTTCTTTATATCTATAGCCAATACGCTTGGCTTCCCAATGCCCGTGGAGTCTTTGCTAGAACTCATCGCTCAATCAATAAAGTGAAGGCAACCCCAGCTAACATTCAAAAAGTAATCACGGACATGCATCGGGCTTTTGATTTAGTTACTGAAAAGACACTCTTTAAAGATAATCTACAAGATCTTTATGCAAAAAATAGTTCATTTGAAAATATTGATGATGAACTACGTGAATTTTTTAAACTTTCTACTTTTGTATTTTTTAATACCTCGAGTAAAAAATATGATCATGAAGAGATACTTCAATGGCTTAAAAATTTCTCAAGACATTGTCGAGATTGTGAAAGAAAATTGATCGTTGATAAAAAATCTCTCGTAATAGGTATCGTTAAATGACATTTTCATTTCCTTGGGTCTTGTGGTTTATTCCTTTAGCTTTTATTCCGCTTCTTTTTAAAGATGCATCTTTACAATATTACTCTTGGAATGAAATGATTCCAAAAGATCGGCTCTCAAAAATCATCGCAGTGATTTTAAAGTTTATTGCAACTCTCATTTTATTGATGATCATTATAGGATTGAGCGGCCCACATTCTCTCCAAAGAGAAATTGAAAAAATAGGTATAGGCGCTCAAATAGCTTTGGTTCTTGATCGAAGTGCGAGTATGGATGACCCTTTTGCAGGTAACGATCAATCAAAAGTAGGTGAAATGAAATCAGCTGCTGCCGCAAGGTTGATTACTGATTTTGTGAAATCGAGAACAAATGACATGATTGGCATGGCCTCTTTTAGCAATTCTGGTATGTATGTTTTACCTCTTACAGATAATAAAAATGCCATTATCTCTGCTGTAAGAGCCACTGCAGGCAATGCGTTATTTCAAACTAATATTGGAAGCGGACTAACTACAGGCGCTGAATTATTTAATAAAGTGCCCGATTCAGGTTCAAGAGCGATGATTTTACTCTCTGATGGCGCGGGTCGAATTGATGCAGCTACTCAAGAAAAAATTAAAGATTGGTTGGGTCGATTTAAAATTAGCCTTTATTGGATTGTACTAAGGCAACCAGGTGGCATCAGTATTTTTAATACTTCATATAAGGCGAAAGATGATGAACCGCTTCCACCTCAAATCGAACTTAATGAATTTTTTAAAACACTTCCTTCCCCTTTCAAAGCATATGAAGCTGAAGATCCAAAAACACTTCAAAAAGCTATTGAAGATATCAATCAAAAGGAAAAGAAACCTATTAAATATTTTGAAAAAATTCCAGGGCAAGATTATTCAACACACTGCTTTGTAGCCGCAATGCTCATGATGATCGCTTTATTAACCCTTAAAATGATCGAGGTAAAGTCTTGGCTATAATCACTAAAAATCTTTTTAGCACTAAAAAACTTACTTGGTTTTTTATACTTCTTCTCACCATTTCATTAGGTGTATTTATTAAACAATTTATTGAATTAAAAAATATAAGAGCATTTAATCAAGAGATTACCGAAGGTAAATCACCTCATATGTTTATCAATAGTTTTGAAGCGCGATATGCAACAGCCTATTGGCTGACGACTAAAGAGAGGTATAAAGAGGCAAATATTCTTTTTTCAAATCTTCTGCCTATTGCTTCAACTTCACAAAAAGCAGCGATTCATTACAACATTGGAAATATTTTCTTTAGACGTGCATTAGCACTCAATGGGACTGATATGACAGTCAAAAATGAAACGGAATATTTATTCAGGCAAGCAAAAGCAGCTTATATGCTTTCTATTAAAATTGATAACACTGCGTGGGATGTGAAACATAATCTTGATCGTGTACTTATGATATTACCTGCCAACCCAACGCCCGGTATTGGCGATTCAGATGCACCTGGACTCATCCTAGGTAATATTCCTGTAGGTTTGCCTTAAACCTATGAAAGCATGGTTTAATAAAATAAAATCGAGGTCTAATCTCGGTTTTGATACGGTCTCACTTGTATTATCCATTGGATTTATGATGCTTGCCATTATCAATCCATCAATACCACTCAAACATAATATCTATAACTATATGTTTGTGACTGATATCTCACAAAGTATGAATACGATTGATATGACTGT
>DOEL01000029.1:0-4600 GCA_003533095.1 Methylophilaceae bacterium
GGCTTTCCATCTTCACCAAGATAGGTGTGATAGATAAGATCGTTTGGCATAAGATCAATCGTACCTTCAATACGTTGATAACCCCCACCAATTGCACGGGTAAAGGCTTTTAAGAGTGTTGTTTTTCCAACACCCACGTCACCTTCAAGAAGTACGTGACCACGCGCAAAAATTGAGGTGGTAATAAGCCTGACAGGACTTTCTTGTCCTACGATTACTTTATTAATTTCTGCTTCAAGTTTGACTGCAAGCTTTCTCCAATCGGCCAGATTTTGGTCGCTCATAAAAAAATTCCTAGTAGATGAAATTGTTAGTTGACTGTTTTACTATGATTTCATAGTAGCGTAATAATTTATAAGGGTAAATAGATAAAAACACGATAAAATACTTATGTTTATACACAAAAATTTTTCACAATCTTTTTTATCAGCAGCTCATAAATTCAATGTCTAAAAAAAATAGCTTTACAAAAGAAGAGCTTTTGTCTTGTGGTCGTGGAGAGATGTTTGGTCCTGGCAATGCACAGCTTCCTCTTCCTCCCATGCTTATGTTTGATCGTATTGTTTCTATTACCGACGAGGGGGGTGCATACGGCAATGGGCAAATTATTGCTGAGCTAGATGTTAATAAAGACCTTTGGTTCTTTGGCTGCCATTTTGAAGGCGATCCTGTGATGCCAGGCTGTCTTGGACTTGATGCTATGTGGCAGTTAGTGGGCTTTTATTTAGGTTGGAAAGGTGGCTTGGGCCGTGGCCGTGCGCTTGGCGGTGGTGAAATTAAGTTTACAGGTCAGGTATTACCCACAGCGCAAAAAATTACCTATGTGATTGATTTAAAAAGAGTAATTATGCGTAAATTAATCATGGGCATCGCTGATGCTAAAATGTTGGTCGATGACCGAGAGATTTACCATGCTAAAGATTTGCGTGTGGGTTTATTTACGCGTACTGATAATTTTTGATCGTTATTTAATGGGAGGCGACGCATGACCCGTCGTGTTGTTGTTACTGGACTAGGGATCGTATCTAGCCTAGGTAATAATAAAAAAGAAGTTAAAGATAGCTTATACCAAGCTCGTTCAGGCATTAAATTTCAACCTGAATATGAGGCACATGGACTAAGATCTCATGTTGCTGGATCTATTGATTTAGACTTTTCCGAACTTATTGATCGAAAACTCCTTCGATTCATGGCTAAAGGCCATGCCTATGCTTGGCTTGCTATGCAAGAAGCTATTCAAGACGCAAATCTCCCAGAATCTCTTGTATCTAATATCAGAACAGGCCTTGTTGTCGGGGCTGGTGGTACATCCACTGAAAGTATGCTGGAGGGCACTGATACACTTCGCGAAAAAGGTATTCGACGCGTAGGCCCATATATGGTGACTAAAACCATGTCAAGCGGGGTCGCAGCTTGTCTTGCAACAGGCGCTCAAATTAAAGGAATTAATTACAGTATTAGCTCCGCATGTTCAACCAGCGCACATTGTATTGGCAATGCGTATGAGCAAATTCAATACGGTAAACAAGATATCGTATTCGCTGGCGGTGCTGAAGAAGAGCATTGGACTATGAGCTTTTTATTCGATGCGATGGGAGCGCTTTCTTCTAAATATAACGCAACACCAGACAAAGCATCTCGCACCTATGATGTGAATCGAGATGGATTTGTGATTGCTGGCGGCGGGGGCATACTTGTTCTAGAGGAATACGAGCACGCCAAAGCCCGTAATGCAAAAATCTACGCTGAAGTTGTCGGCTATGGTGCAACTTCAGATGGTTACGATATGGTGGCACCTAGTGGTGAAGGAGCTCAACGTTGTATGGAATTAGCCCTTCAAGGAATTAGCCAAGTTGACTATATGAATACGCACGGCACAAGTACGCCTGTGGGTGACATAAAAGAGCTTGAAGCGATTCGCGCAGTATTTGCAGATAATAAATATGGACCTATGCCACATATCGCTTCTACAAAATCTTTATCGGGCCATGCTTTAGGAGCGGCCGGCGTCAATGAAGCAATTTATAGTTTAATCATGATGGAAAATAAATTTATTGCACCCTCAGTAAATATTGAAGAGCTTGATCCTTTAGCTAAAGATCTTCCTATCGTAACAAAGCGTATTGATAATATCGAAGTGAAAACAGCAATTTCAAATAGCTTTGGTTTTGGTGGTACAAACGCCTGTCTTGTATTTTCAACAAAAAATCTTTAAAGCATAAGCGCGAGCATAACCTTACGCTCTTCATTTGCAAGAATATTGTAAGTTCTGCACGCAGATTGATTGTTCATAGCTTCAATCGCTATATTTTTTTTTGAAAAATATTCTAAAAGACTTGGCTTAAGATGTTCTTGAATACTTCCAGTGCCTAATAAAATAATTTCAACTTCTAAAGACTCAATAGCCGCAAAACTATTTTCATTGATGTCTTTAATCTTTTTGACTGGCCAATCAAGAAGAAGTTGATTGGGCGTCACGATAAAGCTTGAATAGTGCCGCGCTTGATTTACTTCCACCCAGTTTAAATCATAACCTGTGATGAGATTTTTATTGTCAGATTGGATTAAGTGAAATTTCATAACACTGTGTTTTTAAAGAAATAAATTGAATCAAAACCCTCTCATTTGTTGGCGGAATGGGCGGTCACAAGGTAAGATATCATATATTCAAATTTAGGTAATTAAATTGGCTCAGCTTAAAAAATCATCAAAATTAAATAACGTCTGTTATGACATTCGCGGACCTGTTTTAGCACATGCTAAAAAAATGGAAGAAGAAGGTCATCGCATTATCAAATTAAATATTGGCAATCCAGCAGCATTTGGATTTGAAGCGCCTGAAGAGATTGTTCAAGACGTTATTCGTAATATGAGTAAAGCATCTGGCTATACAGATAGCAAAGGACTTTTTGAGCCAAGAAAATCTATCATGCATTACACGCAGGAAAAAAATATTCCAAATGTTGATGTAGATGATGTGATTATTGGAAATGGTGTGTCAGAACTTATTGTGATGTCAATGCAGGCATTACTAGATAACGATGATGAAGTGTTGATACCTATGCCAGATTATCCGTTATGGACAGCGGCTGTGACATTGGCAGGTGGAAGACCAAGACATTATCTATGTGATGAAGTTTCAAACTGGTACCCTGATCTAAAAGATATCGAAAGTAAAATCACCAGCAAAACAAAAGCGATTGTTGTAATTAATCCAAATAATCCAACAGGTGCTCTTTATCCAAAAGATATTCTAGAGGGTATTATTCAAATCGCAAGAAAATATAAACTTGTTGTTTTTGCAGATGAAATTTACGATAAAGTTGTTTATGACAAGAAGAAGCACGTTTCGATTGCATCTCTTGCAGACGATATTCTCTTTGTGACATTAAATGGGTTATCAAAAAATTATCGTGCATGTGGCTATCGAGCAGGATGGTTAGTTGTATCGGGTAACAAGAAAGAATCGACAGACTATATTGAAGGCTTAAATATGTTAGCCTCCATGCGTTTATGTGCAAATGTTCCTGGGCAGCTTGCGATTCAAACGGCTCTGGGCGGATATCAAAGTATTGATGATCTTGTTGCACCTACAGGACGACTTTTTAAGCAAAGAGAACTTGCTTACAACATGCTTGTGTCGATACCTGGTGTCACATGTGTTAAGCCTGAGGCTGCGATGTATCTGTTTCCTAAATTAGATCCAAAGATGTATTCCATTAAAGATGATCAAGAATTTATTTTAAAATTATTAATCGACAAAAAAGTATTATTAGTTCAAGGCACAGGATTTAATTGGAAAGATACTGATCACTTAAGAATTGTTTTCTTACCAAATGAAGATGATCTTAAAGAATCAATGAATCGTATTGCCAATTATCTTGAAAACTTTAAGAAAAATACTGCGAACTAGAGAGCTATAACTGATGAGAAGAATGAATATAGGTTTATTAGGTATTGGCACAGTAGGTGGGGGCGTATTTGAACTTTTAAAATCTAATATTAAAGAGATACAACGTAAAACATCAGCTGATATAAAAATCACTGCTGTGGCAGATAAAAATGTCGCACGAGCAAAAGAAATTGTTGGAGACTCAATTGAGGTCACTGATGATGCATTTAAATTAGTTACCGATAAAGAGATCGATATCATTGTTGAACTTATTGGTGGTATTACTATTGCAAAAGATTTAGTGGTAAAAGCTATTGAAAATAAAAAGCATGTCGTCACTGCCAATAAAGCTCTGCTCGCGAATTTTGGAAATGAACTATTTGAATTAGCTAAAAAAAATAATGTGACTTTAGCTTTTGAAGCATCAGTAGCTGGTGGTATTCCTATTTTAAAATCAATTAGAGAAGGTTTGGCTGGAAATAAGATTGAATGGGTTGCAGGTATTATCAATGGTACTACCAATTTTATTCTAACCGAGATGCGTGAAAAGGGAATAACTTTTGCTAAAGCCTTATCTGAGGCTCAATCTCTTGGATACGCAGAAGCAGACCCTACTTTTGATATTGAAGGTATTGATGCAGCTCACAAATTAACAATTCTTGCTGGTTTATCTTTTGGTATTCCAATGAGTTTTAAAGATGTTTACGT
>DOEL01000029.1:4970-14695 GCA_003533095.1 Methylophilaceae bacterium
TATTAGGTATCGCAAAAAAAAGAGATAAAGGTATTGAACTAAGAGTTCATCCAACTTTAATACCTGAAAAACGTTTAATCGCTAATGTGAATGGTGCAATGAATGCTGTTGTTGTGAAAGGTAATATGGTTGGTCCAACACTTTATTATGGTGCTGGTGCCGGTGCGTTACCAACTGCAAGCGCTGTTGTTGCTGATCTAATTGATATTTCAAGATCATCTCAGGTTCCCCCTCATGGTTTTGTCGATAATAAAATAGATTCAATCCCTGTTTATAAAATCGAAGATGCGATAAGTGGTTATTATTTGAGAATTCGTGTTTCAGATAAGCCAGGAGTATTAGCTGAGATTACAAAAATATTTGGCGACAAGAAAATTTCAATTGACGCAATGCTTCAAAAAGAACCTCAAGAGCATGAATCTGAAGCAGATATTGTCATACTAAGCCATTTAGCCGTTGAGAGAGATATCAATACTGTCATTGATTCAATTGAGTCTTTATCTGCCACTATTGGAAAAGTTATTAAAATTAGATTAGAAGAACTTAGCAAATAAAGGCTTTATGAAATATATTTCAACCCGTGGTCAATCAAAACCACTTTCTTTTTCTGAGATTTTATTAGGCGGTCTTGCACCTGATGGTGGTTTGTATCTTCCAGAGTCGTATCCTCAATTTTCAGTTAAAGATCTAAATGATATGCGAAGCATGACATATGCTGAACTTGCTTTTCATATTATTTCTAAATTTGTTGATGACATACCAAAAGACGATTTAAAAAAAATTATCAATAAAACATACACCAAAGAAGTGTATGCATTTTCAAGGTCGCAACAAAAATCAGAAGACATTACACCTATTCTGAAAGTTAAGGATAATTTATATATTCTTTCACTTTCAAATGGGCCAACACTAGCATTTAAAGATATCGCAATGCAGCTTCTTGGCAATCTCTTTGAATATGTGCTCTCTAAAGAAAATGCAGAAATTAATATTTTAGGTGCGACATCAGGAGATACAGGATCTGCTGCTGAATATGCAATGCGAGGAAAAAAAGGCATTAATGTCTTTATGCTCTCACCCTATCAAAAGATGAGTCGTTTTCAATCAGCTCAAATGTTTAGTATTCAGGATCCTAATATTTTTAATTTAAGCATTAAAGGTGTTTTTGATGATTGCCAGGATATTGTTAAGGCGGTATCTAATGATTTAAATTTTAAAAAAGATTTTAAAATTGGTGCAGTAAACTCAATTAATTGGGGCAGAATTTTAGCGCAGATTGTTTATTATTTTAAAGGTTATCTTGCTGTTGCTAAAAATAATGAAGAGGTGAGCTTTACTGTTCCCACAGGTAATTTTGGTAATATTTGTGCAGGTCACATAGCACGCATGATGGGTCTTCCAATTAAGAGGCTTGTAGTTGCGACTAATGAAAACAACGTATTAGATGAGTTCTTTAAGACAGGTGTATATAAGCCGCGTGACTCTAAAAATACTTTTCATACCTCAAGTCCTTCAATGGATATATCCAAGGCTTCTAATTTTGAACGATTCATTTTTGATTTAATTGGGCGAGATAGTAAAAAATTAAATGAATTATGGAAATCGATTGATCAAGGCGGTAATTTCGATTTAAACCAAAGCGGTATCTTTGAAAAAATTAAAGATTTTGGATTTACTTCATCATCAAGTACACATAAAGAACGTATTCACTACATTAAAGAAATATATAACCAATACAAGATCATTATAGATACGCATACTGCAGATGGATTTAAAGCGGCCTATGAGCATATGGATAATGATGTCCCGATGATAGTTCTTGAAACAGCGTTACCTATCAAATTTGAGGATTCTATAGTGGAAGCAATAAATCAAAAACCTGACAGACCAGAATCATTAAAACATTTAGAAGATCTACCACAAAGATTTCAAGTTTTAGATAATCAAGTGGATCAAGTAAAAACATTTATAAGGCAAAACGTCTAGGATCATGAAGCAATATTTAGATTTACTGAGACACGTTAAAAACCATGGCGACATTAAACATGACCGAACTGGCACAGGGACAATTTCTGTGTTTGGTTATCAAATGCGTTATGACTTATCAAAGGGTTTTCCTTTATTAACTACAAAAAAATTACATTTAAAGTCAATCATTCACGAACTTTTATGGTTCTTAAGTGGCAGTACAAACATTAAATACTTAAAAGATAACGGTGTGAGTATCTGGGATGAATGGGCGGATGAAAATGGCAACTTAGGCCCCGTATATGGTTACCAATGGAGAAGTTGGCCTAGCGCAGATGGAAAACATATCGATCAGATTGCGGAATTGATTGAGTCAATTAAAAAAAATCCAGATTCAAGACGATTAATAGTTTCAGCTTGGAATGTTTCTGAAATTTCAAAAATGAAGCTCCCACCTTGTCATGCATTTTTTCAATTTTATGTTTCGAATGGTAAATTATCTTGTCAGCTTTATCAAAGAAGTGCAGACATTTTCTTAGGTGTACCATTTAATATTGCATCTTATGCGCTTCTCACCATGATGGTAGCTCAAGTATGTTCATTAGAGCTTGGTGATTTTGTTCATACATTAGGCGATGCACATATTTATTCTAATCATATGGATCAAGTCAATGAACAATTATCAAGATCACCGAAAGCATTACCTCGTATGATAATTAATCCTGAAGTTAAAAGTATTTTTGACTTTAAATTTGAAGATTTTGTTTTAGAAAATTACGATCCTGACCCCGCGATTAAAGCGCCTGTAGCAGTCTAGTGTCCAATCTATCCATTATTGTTGCCATGAGCTCTAATCGTGTGATTGGTGTGAATAACACTTTGCCATGGCATCTAAGTGAAGATTTAAAGCATTTTAAATCTTTAACAACAGGTCACACGATTATCATGGGCCGTAAGACTTATGAGTCTATTGGTCGACCACTTCCCAACAGAAGAAATATTGTGATTAGTCGAAACTCAAACACTTCTTATGAAGGTGTAGAAGTTGTCCATAGCTTAGAAGATGCTTTTTCTATCTCTACCAACGATAAAGAGGTATTTGTGATAGGAGGTTCAAATATCTATGAGCAAGCATTAAGCTTTGTGGATCAGTTATATATTACAGAAATTAAGAAAAGCTTTATCGGCGATGCTTTTTTTCCTGAGATCAATAAACAAATATGGATTGAATATTCAAGAGACGATCATGTTACAAATGATGGTCTTGAATTTTCTTTTGTAAAGTATCAAAAAAATACTAAATAGATACGCAATCTACAAAGTAGTGCGCTTTACCATCAATCTTTTCTTTGACTAATCCGTGATTGTCTGTTTCAAATCCTGGAAATTTCTCATTAAAATCTCTTGCGAATTTTAGATAATCTACAATAATTTTATTAAAACGCTCACCAGGAATTAGAAGGGGAATACCTGGTGGATATGGCGTGAGAAGCACTGCTGTAATTCTGCCTTCTAAATCATCAATGGCAACACGCTCAATTTCTTTGTGAGCCATTTTTGAGAAAGCATCTGTTGGCTTCATTGCAGGAATCATGTCAGAAAGATACATTTCAGTGGTAAGTTTTGCAATATCATGTTTTTTATAAATTTCATGAATCTGTGTACACAAATCCTTTAATCCAATACGTTCATAACTGGGTTGCTTTTGAATAAATTCAGGTAAAACCTTCCATAAAGGCTGATTCTTATCGTAATCATCTTTAAATTGCTGAAGGGCAGCAACAAGAGTATTCCAACGGCCTTTAGTAATACCAATCGTAAACATAATAAAGAATGAATAAAGACCTGTTTTTTCTACAATAACCCCGTGTTCTGCTAAATATTTAGTAACGATAGAAGCGGGAATTCCAAATTCTTCTGAAAACTCTCCATCTACATTAAGGCCTGGGGTAATGATGGTTGCTTTAATAGGATCGAGCATATTAAAGCCATCAGCAAGATTACCAAATCCATGCCAATGATCATTTGCATTTAACATCCAAGCGTCTCGATCTTCAAGACCTTCGTCTGATAAATCGTTAGGGCCCCAAACTTTAAACCACCAGTCAGATCCCCATTCAATATCTACTTTTCGCATAGCGCGTCTAAAGTCTAGAGCCTCCATGAGAGATTCTTCTACGAGCGCTTTACCACCTGGTTCTTCCATCATGGCAGCAGCAACATCACAACTCGCGATGATTGAATATTGCGGACTGGTAGAACTATGCATTAGGAATGATTCGTTAAAGACTTCTCGGTCGAGTTTATTTTTTTCTGCATCTTGTACAAGAATTTGAGATGCCTGACTTAAGCCTGCTAAAAGTTTGTGTGTCGATTGTGTCGAGAAAATTAAACTATCTTTACAGCGTGGGCGATCAGCACCAATAGCATGATAGTCACCATAGAAGTCATGGAATGTTGCATGCGGTAACCATGCTTCATCAAAATGAAGCGAATCAATTTTCCCATCTAACATTTCTTTAATTTCTTCAACGTTATAAAGAATACCGTCATAAGTTGATTGTGTAATTGTTAATACACGGGGTTTATCTTTTTTGTTGGTGATGAAAGGATTTTTTTGAATTTTGTCTTGAATATTTTTCCATTCAAATTCTTTTTTAGGAATTGGACCAATAATGCCAAAATGGTTTCGTGTTGGCATCAAGAAAATTGGAATGGCACCGGTCATAATAATAGAGTGCAAAACTGATTTATGACAATTTCGATCTACGATAACGATGTCGCCTGGGGCCACTGTTGAATGCCACACCATTTTATTCGAAGTCGATGTACCATTTGTCACGAAATAAAGATGATCAGAGTTATATATTCTCGCTGCATTTCTTTCAGAAGCGCCTACAGGACCTGTATGATCCAGTAATTGCCCTAATTCATCTACAGCATTACATACGTCAGCTCGAAGCATATTTTCACCAAAAAATTGGTGAAACATTTGGCCAACAGGTGATTTAAGGAAGGCAACGCCACCAGAGTGGCCAGGACAATGCCATGAGTAAGAGCCATCGCCTGCATAGTGAGTGAGCGCCTTAAAGAATGGTGGAGGTAAACTGTCCAAATAAGTTCTGGCTTCACGCACAATATAGCGTGCAACAAATTCTGGTGTGTCCTCATGCATATGAATAAAACCATTAAGCTCTCTTAAGATTTCATTCGGAATGTGCCGACTTGTTCTTGTTTCGCCATGAAGAAATATAGGGATTTCTTCATTACGAAATCTAATCTCATCTACGAAATTTTTTAATTGTTGTAGAGCGGTTTGATTTTCTTCAATGAACTCTTCATCATCAATAGATAAAATAAATGCAGAAGCTCGGCTTTGTTGTTGGGCAAATGAAGATAAGTCTCCGTAGCTTGTAACGCCTAACACTTCAAAATTTTCTTCCTCGATCGCGTTTGCTAAAACTCTGATACCAAGACCAGATGAATTTTCAGATTTAAAGTCTTCATCAATGATGACTACGGGGAAGTTAAATTTCATATTAACCCTTTATATTTTCGGTAATGTTACACCTACTTGACCTTGGTATTTTCCACCACGATCTTTATAGGATGTTTCACATATTTCGTCAGATTCAAAGAATAACACTTGAGCGCAACCTTCACCTGCATAAATCTTTGCTGGAAGGGGCGTTGTATTACTAAATTCTAGAGTCACATAACCTTCCCATTCTGGTTCAAATGGCGTGACATTTACAATGATGCCGCATCGCGCATAAGTTGATTTGCCCAAACATACCGTGAGAACACTTCTTGGAATTCTGAAATACTCCACTGTTCTGGCAAGTGCAAATGAATTGGGTGGAATAATGCAATAGTCAGCCTTAAATTCCACGAAAGAATTTGGATCGAATTTTTTTGGATCGACAATTGTGCTATTGATATTAGTAAATACTTTAAATTCATTAGCGCAACGAATGTCATATCCATAACTGGAGGTACCATAAGATACGATTTTCTGATTATCTTTCTCGCGAATAAGCTTAGGCTCGAATGGCTCAATCATGCCATGTTCTTCGGCCATTTTTCTTATCCATTTATCCGATTTTATCGCCATAATTTTCTTGTCTCAAAAAAGAAAAATCCCGTTTGCACAATCTTGACGCTACGGGATTTCTAATGGTTTAAATTTTCATAACTTTAGAGCTTATTTTCGCTGATTTCAATACTCTGACGCCAAAATTGTTCAGGTTTATCAAATATAATTTTAGATTCAATAGGATCAGCGCTGCCAGCAGGGTAGGTAAAGACTGGGCTCTTGTCTTCATTCCAGGCTTTAATTACAGGATCAAGCAGTCTCCATGATGCTTCTACCTCGTTGATATGAAGGTATAAAGATTGGTCACCTTGCATCAGATTAAGAAGGAGTGATTCATAAGCATCTACACTTTCATCGCCAGTAATTCTATTTGGAGCATCCATAGCTACTGTTCTTACTTTAGTATCGAGACCTGGAATTTTTGTTTGTATTTCAAATCGGGTAAATTCTTTAGGTTGGATACTAATAACGAGCCAATTTTCGGCTTGTTCAGGAAGTGAAAGCGGAGCTTTTTTAAATTTAATAGCTATTGCTGTATCAGATGCATGAAGACGCTTTGCTGTTCTGACATAGATAGGTACACCTTTCCATCGCGGGGTATTAATGTAGAATTTGAGTGCTGCGTATGTCTCAACCACACTTTTTGGATCTTCCAATTCTTCCAAGTAACCCTTAACTTCTTCATTATTGATTTTGCCGCGACCATATTGTGCTTTAAAAGTGTGTTTTTTGAGCTCGTTAAGAGGAATAGGTACAATTGACTCAAGTACTTTAATTTTTTCAGCGCGAATATTTTCAGGGCTTAATGTTTGAGGCATTTCCATCGTTGTTAATGCAAGCATTTGCATAAGATGACTTTGAATCATATCTCTTAGGGCGCCTGTTGCATCATAGAATTGAGTTCTTTCACCCACACCAAGTGTTTCATTATTTGTAATTTGAATATGATCGATATGCTCATGTGACCAAAGCGGATCAAAAATATGATTTGCAAAGCGCGTGAGAAGAATATTTTGTAATGCGGATTTACCCAAGTAATGATCGATACGGTAAATCTGTGTTTCTTTTAAATGTTTAGTGATTGATTTCTGAAGTGCTTGAGCAGTTTCTAAATTGGTACCAAATGGCTTTTCAATCACAACACGACGCCATGCTTTGCTTTCATCTGTTAACCCAACGCTCGCAAGTAAATCAACAATCGAAGCAAAGTCAGATGGTCTGACAGACAAGAAGAAAGCTAAATTTTGTGGGAAAGTTGATACGTCGGAGAGTCTTTCACTGAGTCGTTTAAAAGCATGAGTATCATCAGGCGGATTCGCGTGATAAAAATTTCTAGCAATAAAACGATCAAATACTTTTGCGTCATAATTTTTTTTGAATTTAATATCGAGCATAGATTTGATGTCATCTCGCCATGCTGATTCTTCAACCTCAGATCTTCCTACTGAGAGAATTTTCATTTTCTCTGGTAATCTACCAAGAGAGTCCAGTCTAAAAAGACCCGGAATTAGTTTTATTCTAGAAAGGTTTCCACTTGCACCAAAGAGGACTAAGGTGCAGTCATCAATTTTTGTCATAGATAATTAGAAATGAAAAAAAGTTATTTAGATTTTTTTACTGCATGACCACCAAATGCATTTCGCATTACTGATAGCAATCTATAGCCATAACCTTGTTTTTCTTGGCTTCTGAATCTCACTTGTAATGCAAGTGTAAGCACTGGTGTTGGAATGCCTTGTTCAATTGATTCATTAACAGTCCATCTTCCTTCACCTGAGTCAGCTACATAAGGGGCAATTTCATCAAGCGCTTGATCTTCTTTAAGAGCATCAGCAGTTAAATCTAACAACCAGCTTCTGACTACTGAACCATGTTTCCATAATTCTGTAATTTGGGCTAAATCAAGTTTGAATTCACTTTTACCTTTAAGAAGTTCAAGTCCTTCAGCGAAGGATTCCATCATGCCGTATTCGATACCGTTATGAATCATTTTAGTAAAATGACCAGAGCCTACGGGACCTACATGAGCCCAACCACGATCTGGGTGAGCTAGCGCTTGAAGAATGGGTTTCATAGTATCTGCAACTTCTTGTTTCGCGCCAACCATCAGGCAATAGCCATTTGCTAAACCCCAAACACCGCCTGATGTTCCACAATCCATAAAGCCAATACCTTTTTCTTCAAGGAATTTACCGATACGCTGCGAATCTTTGTAATTTGAATTACCACCATCAATAATAATGTCGCCTTTATTAAGCATTGGGATGAGTTCTTTGATTTGTTCTTCGGTAGGATTTCCTGCTGGCACCATAAGCCATATGATTTTTTGACCATCTAATTTTGCTACAGCGTCTGCCACTGAGCTCGCACCAATAATTTTTGCTTTTTCTTCTAGTGTTTTTACAACTTCTGCGCTTCGGTCAAAGCCTACAACAGAAATACCTTTTTGAACGAGACGAGTAGCCATATTGCCACCCATTTTTCCGAGACCAATCATTGCTAATTTCATTTTTTTTACCTTTTTATGGAAGATTTGTCGTTGCTTAATCTTTTGGAATAAAGCAAATTAGTTTAAAGTGCGATACAAGTTGAATTATATCAAACGCAAGCCTCTTCAAGGAATTGATTTCGATATAAAATTCACATTATTTTGAAAGATTTACATGAATTTGAAACAAATTAAATGGCGGTCATTTGAAAGCCAAGTCTCTCTTGACCAAGCCGCAATGGAAAGAGTTTTAGTATTAGCAGATTCTTCAATTAAAGCGCGAGGTCAATTTCATCTTGTATTAGCTGGAGGATCCACACCTAAAAACGTTTACACACTTCTTAAAAATATCAATACGAATTGGCATAAATGGCACGTCTATTTTGGAGATGAGCGATGTCTCGATTTGTCTCACCAAGACCGAAATAGCACTATGGCTTTTGAAGCTTGGCTTAATCATATCGATATTCCAGCCCAAAATATTCATACAATTCCAGCTGAGCTTGGTCCGATAGAAGGTGCACGTTTATATAATGAAACACTTAGCAAGGTAGGGGATTTTGACTTAGTCCTTTTAGGGCTTGGTGAAGATGCCCATACGGCAAGCTTATTTCCAGGACATAGTTGGGATAACAATTTAGATGCTCTTGCGGTCTTCGATGCACCAAAGCCACCACCATTAAGAGTATCTATGTCGCCAGCACGTTTAAGCCGATCTAAATCTGTGCTTTTCTTGGTTAGTGGGAAAGAGAAACAAACCGCGATAAATCAATGGAAAGCGGGGGATTTAATACCTGCAAGCTTGATCACCTGTAACAACGGGGTAGATGTATTTTACTTTAACGTAAGTTAGGTTTTTTGAATCACAATATTTGGAAATTTATTACTGTAATCTTGTGCAAGTTTAGATACTTTAATGGCTGTTAAACGGGCAATTTTTTTGTAAGTTTTTGCAGCATTGCTTTCAGGCTCCGCTACCACCGTTGGGTTTCCATTGTCAGCTTGTTCCCTAATCTTAATGTCCAAAGGCAAGCTTCCTAAAAGAGATACACCGTAATCTAGACACATTTTTTCAGCGCCTCCGGATCCAAAGATATGCTCTTCGTTGCCACATTTTGAACATGTATGCATGGCCATATTTTCTACAATACCGATAATTGGAATATTTACTTT